>CAZVDA010000050.1:0-11399 GCA_964625365.1 uncultured Thiopseudomonas sp.
TGGACAAGTTCACCCGTCAGGTGCTGGAGCAAACCGGTCTGCTGGGCATGATCGGCAAGTCCGAGCGTGGCCCGATTGCCATTGAGGCAATCAAGGACAACAAGGCGGTGTATCTGATGGCCGTAGGCGGCGCTGCTTATCTGGTTGCCCAGGCAATCAAGAAGTCCCGTACTCTGGCGTTTGCCGATCTGGGTATGGAAGCCATCTACGAGTTCGACGTGAAAGACATGCCGGTCACCGTAGCGGTCGATACCAACGGCGAGTCGGTACACATCACCGGCCCGCAAGTGTGGAAAGCCAAAATCGCCGACATGATTGCCAGCGACAAGTAAGCCAGAAAACGCCGGATTAAATCCGGCGTTTTTCTTTCTGCAGCAGGCCAGGTTTTCCATAGCCGACAGTCTGCGGCATAATCAGCCATCAACACCCAGTACCGGAGCCGGCAACATGAGCAAACTTGACCGCTTTGACATCCGCATCCTGGACGCCCTGCAAAAAAACGCCCAGCTGTCCAACCAGGATCTGGCAGAGCAGATCGGCCTGTCGCCCTCACCCTGTTCCCGGCGTGTGCGCCAACTGGAAGACAGCGGTTACATCCAGCGCCATGTGGCCCTGCTCGATCCCAAAAAACTGGGTCTGACCCTGACCGCCTATGTGCTGATCGGTATGGACCGCCATACGCCCGAACGTTTCGCCAATTTCCAGAAGCATGTTTGCCAGTGGCCCGAAGTGCTGGAGTGCAGCCTGATTACCGGCATGGACGCAGACTACCAGCTCAAAGTGGTGGTTCCCGACATGGACAACTACCAAAAATTCCTGCTGGAAAAGCTGACCCGTATCGAAGGCGTCACCAGCGTCCGCTCCAGCTTTGTACTCAACCAGGTACAGCTGTCTACCGTGCTGCCGCTGGATCACCTGCAACCGGACACCCCGTAAGCCGTTACGGGTGCGTCATTTTGACAGCCATTTGACGCCAAACTAATGTATAATGGCGAATTCCTTTATGCGTGCGTTTTACACTGGCACACCTGCAGCCATGCCCCGGGACGGGCGGCTGATGAACCTTTGCACAACCTCCGGATATCATCATGGAAACCGAAGTTTTTGAAGAACTTATGACCACCGTGCTGGTAGCGGGCCTAATCCTGTTCATGGCGTTCATCGTCTGGGATCTGGCAAAAAAATCCAAGGCTGGCCGTTACGGCACCGCCGTGCTGTTTTTTGCCCTGGGACTTGGCGTGTTCGGATTCATTGCCAAAACCATCATCATCGCAGTAAAGGGATTGTAAGGAAGCAGACCGTGGACGGAATCCAGCACTGGAACCAGTCTTTACATTGGCCCCCCGCTAATCTGCATTGATGCAGACTGCCAACATCCGTAGTACACACCATGAAACCCGCCGATCTTGTAATGCAAAGCTATGGCCGCTGCTGCCGTGCCGAAGGCTTTTTCGATACTTTTTACCGTTTTTTCCTGGCCAGCTCGCCCGATGTGCGCGCCAAATTTGCCAACACCAACATGCAGGCACAGCAACTGCTGCTGCGCCAGGGCATCATGAACATCGTGCTCTATGCACGCGGCATGCCCGACACCAAGCTCAAAGCACTGGGCTGCTCCCACTCGCGCAAGGCAATGGATATACGCCCCGAGCTCTACACGCTATGGACCGACTCCCTGCTGAAAACCATTCGCGAGCATGATGACGAGGCCGATGGCAATACCCTCAGCGCCTGGACTGAAATCATCAACCAGGGCATTGCAGTCATCCTCAAGGAATACTGATCACACCGGCCCGGGTACCGGCAGATCACGCCACTGCCCGGGCTGCAAGTCACCCAGTTCCCAGTCACCGATCCGTACACGCACCAGCCGCAGCGTGGGCAACCCCACCGCTGCCGTCATGCGCCGTACCTGGCGGTTTTTACCCTCACAAATACGAATTTCCAGCCAGCTGGTCGGAATGCTCTTGCGAAAGCGTACCGGCGGATGACGTTCCCACAATGCCGGTTCCTCAATGGCCCGCACCTGCGCCGGCAGGGTCATGCCATCCTTGAGCTGCACGCCACTCACCAACTGTTGTATCTGCTCCGGCTGCGCCTCGCCTTCCACCTGCACCCAGTAGGTTTTCCACAGCCGGTAACGCGGTTCGCAAATGCGTGCCTGCAAACGTCCATCATTAGTCAACAGCAACAAGCCCTCACTGTCGCGGTCCAGCCGCCCGGCTGGATACACGCCCGCAACCTCGACAAAATCCTTTAACGTCCTGCGCCCTGATTCATCGGTAAACTGCGGCAACACCTCAAAGGGTTTGTTCAGGGCAATCAGGCGCGGTGGCGCTGACGAACGCACGCTTCGTTGCTGCCCCGGACGCGGCTTGCGCAGGCTACCCGCACGCTTGACATCAGCCATGCCATGCCTGCAGCAAGGCGGTAAACTCGTTGATCCAGGGCACAGCATCCTCCACATGGGTCACGGTTTCGCTGGCATCCAGACGCAAGCTGTCCTGCAACATGACCAGCCCCAGCTCCTCATACAGCTCTTCCAGCGCATCAACCGACAAACAAAAATTGTCACCATAACCTGCATCACCCAGACCTATAATGCCTGCGGGCCGCCCGGCCCAGTCCGGCAGTTGCTCTTCCAGCGTATTGACCAGCGGCTGCAGCTTTTCCGGCAACTCGCCCATGCCAGTGGTGGAAGTGACAAACAACAGGGCCTCGGGGTCATATTCCTGCAACTCCGGCAGCTGCCAGTGTTGCCGGTACTCTACATTGAGGCCGGCTTCTGCCAGCAACTCACTGGCACGCCAGGCCACCTCTTCTGCCGTACCAAACACCGTTCCTGAAACAATCGCAATACGCATGAAAACTCCTTATGCCCTCCGGGCTGTCATAGCGGGCAGGCATACACAGCGGCGCACCCCTTGCGATGCCCCCAGAAACTGGTACCCTGCCTGAATTCTGGCCGCAGCCTAACAAGCCGCCCTGCCGCCGGCAAGCATACCAGCCAAGGAGCCCCTGTTGCTCACGCACTACCCCGTTTTAATCACCGGCGGCGCCCGCCGCATCGGCCTGCACTGCGCTCTGCGCCTGCGCGAAACCGGTCATGCGGTCATCATCAGCTACCGCAGCCGCCATCCAGCCATTGAGCAGCTGGAAGCGGCCGGCGTGCTGTGCCTGCCGGCTGACTTCTCCAGCGAAAGCGGCATCCTGGCCTTTATTGCCAGCCTGCAGCAACACACCACCGGCCTGCGCGCCATCATTCACAATGCGTCCAGCTGGCAGGCCGATCCGCAGCCGGCCGACGGCAGCGCCTTCAGTGCACTGTTTCATGTGCACATGCTGGCTCCCTACCTGCTCAACCTGGCCTGCGAGCCCTTGCTGCGCCAGAGTCCGGCAGCCGACATCATCCACATCAGCGACGATGTCACCCGCCGTGGCAGCAGCCAGCGTGTGGCCTACAGCGCCAGCAAGGCGGCACTGGACAACATGACCCTGTCCTTTGCCAGCCAGTTTGCCCCGCATATCAAGGTCAACGGCATCAGCCCGGCGCTGATCATGCTGCAAGACGGAGACGACGAGGCCTATGCCCGCGCCGCCATGGACAAATCCGTACTCAAAACCATCCCGGGTCCCGAAGTGGTGCTGCAGGCGGTAGAATACCTGCTCAACAATCCCTACGTGACCGGCACCACGCTGTCACTCAATGGCGGACGCCATCTAAAAAACTAAGGAGCTTACCGCCATGTGCGAAAATCTGGCCAACCACTACCACGCCATCCTTGAAGGGCTAGGCGAAAACCCGCAGCGCGAGGGCCTGCTTGATACACCGATGCGCGCCGCCAAGGCCATGCAGTACCTGTGCAATGGCTATGAAAAAAATCTGGATGACGTGGTCAATGGCGCGCTGTTCGAGTCCGAAAGCGAGGAAATGGTCATTGTGCGCGACATCGAACTGTACTCGCTGTGCGAGCACCACCTGCTGCCGTTCATCGGCAAGGCGCATGTGGCCTACATCCCGACCGGCAAGGTGATCGGCCTGTCCAAGGTGGCACGGATTGTTGATATGTACGCCCGCCGCCTGCAAATTCAGGAAAATCTGACCCGCCAGATCGCCGATGCGGTGATGTCGGTCACCAATGCCGCCGGCGTGGGCGTGGTGATTGAGGCCAAGCACATGTGCATGATGATGCGCGGCGTGGAAAAGCAAAACTCGGTGATGACTTCCTCGGCGATGCTCGGCAACTTCCGCCGCTCCACCAATACCCGCCAGGAATTCCTGCAACTGATCCGGGGGCACTAAGCATGACGCCGCTGCATCCCGGCATGGCGCGCATCCGCATCAAGGACCTGCGGCTGCGCACCTACATCGGCATCAATGACGACGAAATCCGTAACAAGCAGGATATCCTGATCAATGCCAGCATTTTTTACCCGGCCTGCAAGGCGGTGGGCAGCAACCAGATCGAGGATGCCCTCAACTACCGCAGCATTACCAAGGCGGTGATCGAACTGGTGGAAAGCAACCGCTTTGCCCTGCTCGAACGCCTGACCCAGCAAGTGCTGGACTGCGTCATGAGCTTTCCGCAGGTGGCTTACGCCGAAGTAGAGGTGGACAAACCGCACGCCCTGCGCTTTGCCGAATCGGTGTCCATTACCCTGACGGCGCAACGTGATGCCTGATTTATTGCCCACTTTTCTCGACAGTCTGCAGTCCGGCAACCACACGTTTGCCGATACCCTGGCCTTTATCGACACCCACTACCGGTACCAGCCGCAAGCCTTCACCAACGGCACGTTACAGAATGCCGCCGGCGAGAATCAGGGCTCCTGCAAGATCCTCGGCCTCGCCCTGCTGGAAGGTCTGAGTGCAAAACAGGCACTGCTGGCCTTTGGCGAGCATTACCGCCATGTTCTGGCCACACCTGACGGCAGCGACCATGCCAACATCCGCCAGCTGCTCAGGCAAGGACTGGAGGCAGTCAGCTTTGCGCAATTGCCCCTACAGCGACTGGCTTGATTTTGCCTGCCGCGTGGAATGGAAGGTGTTTTGCCCGCCCCAAACACCAAAATACCAAAACCAAAGAAAAAACCGTCAACGCCCCTGCTCCAGTCCCCACTGATACAGCAGGTTCTTACGGGCACCGGTAATCTGCGCCGTCAGGGCCGCCGCCTTTTTGAGCGGCAGCTCGGCAGCCAGCAACATCAACACCCGCTGTGACTCGGCATCCACCACATCCCGCTCCGCCTTGTCATCCACGCCTTCCACCAGCAACACACATTCACCGCGCTGCTGGTTGCTGTCGGCGGCAATCCAGGCCGCCAGCTCGCCCAGCGGCGCATCATGTATGGTTTCAAAAGCCTTGGTCAGCTCACGCGCCAATACCGCCTTGCGCAACGGCCCAAAGGCTTGCGCCATATCCATTACGCATTCCAGCACGCGGTGCGGCGCTTCATAAAAAATCAGGGTGCGGCTTTCGCCCGACAATTCCTGCAGGCGCTTGCCACGCGCCGTGCTTTTGGCCGGCAAAAAGCCCTCGAAGGCAAAGCGGTCCGACGGCAGGCCGGCTGCCGACAGTGCGGCAATGGCGGCACAGGCGCCTGGCACAGGAACCACCTGTATCCCGGCTTCGCGCGCACCGCGAACCAGGCGAAAGCCAGGGTCCGACACCAGCGGCGTACCCGCATCGCTGATCAGCGCCAGGTTCTCGCCTGCCAGCAAACGCTCAACCAGAACACCACTACCATCGCGCTCATTGTGCTCGTGACAGGCAACCATCGGCGTGCGAATACCAAAGTGCTCCAGCAAACGGGCCGAGTGACGGGTATCTTCCGCTGCGATCAGGTCTGCCTGCTGCAAAACCTGCAGGGCGCGGGCGCTGATATCCTGCAGATTGCCGATCGGAGTAGCCACCACATACAAAACACCTGAATTTTGATTGCCCACAACCCGCTCCAGATTCCAAAAACGTGCATTGTAGCGCAAAGCCGCTACCTGACGTCGCAAGCTGCCTGCAGCTTGGGTACAATAGGCCGCATTTAACCCTACCGATCAGGAACTGACAGTCCATGCTGCATTCTCTGCGCTTTCCCCTGGCACTTGGTTTCACGCTAACCCTGGCCGCCTGCGCCGGCAATCCGGCGGGCAACCTGGGCAGTATGCCCGACACCCGCAATGCCGACCTCGACAAAACCCTGCTGGCTGCCAGCAAGAAAACCGGTCACCAGGCCACAGCCCTTTACCTCAGCGCGGCCGACCTGGCCTGGCAACAGGGCGACAGCCTAAAGGCGCGCTCGTTGCTGGAGTCGCTGAATCTGGACGAAGCACCGCCGGCCCAGCAGCTGTTCGCAGCCACACTGGGAGCCGAACTGGCCATGGACAGAAAACAACCCGAAATGGCCCTGCAGCTGCTGCAGGCCCCGGTGTTTTCACGCCTGAGTGAATTCCCCCTCGACCAGCAAATCCGCAGCCAGGAAGTCAAGGCCGCAGCCCTGCAGGCGTCCGGCCAGCCGCTAGCAGCCGCCCGCGAACGCATTTTTATGGCCGGCATGCTCAGTGGTGCCCCTGCGCTGGACAATCAGGAACGCATCTGGACACTGGTCAAACAACTGCCTGACGCCACCGGCGGCCAGGCCCACGAGCCCGAACTGGGCGGCTGGATCCAGCTGGCCAGCCTGGCCCGCAGCAACAGCTCGCTGACCCGCAAGCAGCAGGATATCCGCAACTGGCTGGATGCCAACGCCCACCACCCGGCTGCCCTGCTGGCACCCTCTGAAGTCTCCCGCCTGCTCGCCATGCAGCCACGCCCCCTCCAGCGGGTTGCCCTGCTGCTACCCAGCCAGGACCGCAACCAGGGCGTGGTCAACGCCATGCGCAACGGCTTCCTGGCCCGTTATTACCAGTCACGCGAAGCCGGCCATGACGTACCCGAACTGCGCTTCTTTGACAGCAGCCAGATCACCAGCCTGGGCGACCTTTACCAGCAACTGCAACAGGAGCAGATTGACCTGCTGGTCGGCCCCTGGGAGAAAGACCTGGTCCGCCAGCTGTCCGCACAACAGGGCCTGCCGGTAGCCACGCTGGCCCTTAACTATGCAGACGCGACACAACCGACGGCCAACCTGTACCAGTTTGGCCTTTCAGCCGAAGATGAAGCACGCATGGCCGCCGACCGCGCCTGGGCCGATGGCCTGCGCAAGGCGGTCGTGCTGGTGCAGTCTGGTGAATGGGGCAACCGTGTACAGGCAGCCTTCGCCACCCACTGGCAATCCCTTGGCGGCCAGGTGGTAGACAGCATTGCCCTGGGCCAGCCTGGCGAACTGGCCCGCCAGCTCGGCAATCTCATGCGCCTTGGCGACAGCGAGGCCCGCGGCAAGCAGCTGGCCGAAACCCTGCAAACCCGCGTCAACAGCCTGCCCGGCAGGCGGCGTGATGTCGACTTTGTCTTCCTCGCCGCACCTTCACAGGTGGCCCGCCAGGTACGCCCCACCCTGATTTTCCAGTATGCCGGCGATCTGCCCGTCTACGCCACGTCTGCCGTCAACCCGGGTGCCCAGGACCCCGGCATACTGCATGACCTTGACGGCATCACCTTCAGTGAAGTCCCCTGGCTGCTGAATACTGCCGATCCGATCAAAAACGAAATGATTGCACGCTGGCCCGAAGCCGCCGGCCTCATGGGCCGTTTCTACGCCATGGGCGCAGATGCCTACCAGCTCGCCACACAACTGCAAATGCTGGAAGCCCTGCCCGGCAGCAGCACACTCGGCCTGAGCGGCCAGATGCAACTAACGCCACAGCTCAAGGTCGAACGCAAAACCAGCTGGGCCCGCTTTGCCGATGGCAAGCTGGAGACACTGCCCTGACAGCAAGCAACCTGCAATCCGGCCGGCAGGCCGAGCAACAGGCGCTGGAATACCTGTCCCGCCACGGCCTGCAACTGGTTGAGCGCAACTGGCACTGTCGCCACGGCGAGCTTGACCTGGTCATGCAGCATGCACACACCCTGGTGTTTGTAGAAGTGCGTTACCGGCGCTCACCCGGCTTTGGCGGCGCGCTGGAAAGCATTACCCCGGCCAAGCAGCAGCGCATCATGCAGGCGGCACAGCGCTACCTGCAACAGCACGAACACTGGCAAGAGCACGACTGCAGGTTTGACGTGATAGCCATCCACGGCACGCCCGGCCAGCCCGGCAGCCTTGAGTGGCTGCAACACGCATTTGTACCCTAGATCCTGAATACAGGTAGTTAAAGTATGCAAAACAGAATTCAGCAGATGTTCCAGGCCAGCATCGAAACCAAGCAACAGGCCGCCGGGGTATTACCCTGCGTAATCGAACAGGCCAGCCAGGTGATGGTCAACTGCCTGCTTAATGACGGCAAAATCCTCAGCTGCGGCAATGGCGGTTCGGCCGGTGACGCACAGCATTTTTCATCCGAGCTGCTCAACCGCTTCGAGCGTGAACGGCCAAGCCTGCCGGCGCTGGCACTAACCACCGACAGCTCCACCATCACCTCGATTGCCAACGACTACAGCTACGAAGAAGTATTTGCCAAGCAGATCCGCGCGCTGGGCCAGCCGGGCGATGTGCTGCTGGCTATTTCTACCAGCGGCAACTCGGCCAACGTCGTTCAGGCCATCCATGCCGCCCATGACCGCAATATGCGCGTAGTCGCCCTGACCGGCCGTGATGGTGGCGCCATGGCTCCCCTGTTACAGCCGGACGACGTCGAAATCCGCGTTCCCTCTACCGTCACTGCACGCATTCAGGAAGTCCACCTGCTGGCCATCCACTGCCTGTGTGACCTTATCGACCGCCACCTGTTCGGGAGTGAAGAATGATACGCAAAAGCCTTGCCCTTATCCTGCTGTCCATAACCCTGGCTGCCTGCGGTGCCCGTAGCGCCGGCAACAAAATTGATGACCAGGCTTTACACCCCAGGGTCAGCCGGGCCATCAAGGAAGCCCACGTTGATCTGACCAGCCCGACATCGCATCTGGTCATCACCAGCTATAACGGCGTCATTCTGGTCGCTGGTGAAACACCCCGCGAAGAGCTGAAGCAACTGGCCGGCAGGGCAGCACAGGGGGTTACCGGTGTGAAGGTCGTACATAACGAGCTGCAGGTCGCCTACCCCACACCGGGACATATTCGTGCCAATGACGGCCTTCTGACAGCCAAGGTCAAAACACGCCTGGCAGCCGAAACCGATGCCCCCTCTACCAAGGTCAAGGTGGTGACCGTTAATGGCGTGGTCTACCTGCTTGGCATTGTCAGCCGTACCGAAGCTGACAACATCACCTATGCCGCACGCCAGGTAGGCGGCGTACAGAAAATTGTCCGCCTGTTCGAATATATCAACTGACAGCAGCGCCTTTCTGTCCGGAACAAAAAAGCCCCTGCGTAAACAGGGGCTTTTTTTATTTCACCACTCTCAGTCCCGGCCGTGGCCTGGACGGTGGTGGAGGTTCGGGCTGGGGAACTTCGTCTTCTGCCGTTATTTCTTCTGGCGGCAACTCGGGCTCGAAATACATGCCCTGGCCGTTTTCCTGCGCATAAACCGCCAGCACCGCATAGACAGGAACAAACAGCTGATGCGGCACACCGCCAAAACGGGCCTCGAAACTGACCGCCGTATTGCTCATGCTGAAACTGCGTACCGCCGACGGCGACAGATTCAGCACCATTTGCCCGTTCTCGGCGTAGCCTTCAGGCACCATAACACCGGGTGCGTCCACAGCAACAATCATGTAGGGCGTACACTCGTTGTCGACAATCCACTCGTAAAGCGCCCGCATAATGTACGGCTTGCTGGGGGTCATGCGTTCATTCTCCTGTCTCAGGTACGAATCAGCCGCTCTTCGGCACTCAGGCTGGCCTGAAACGCCGGCCGCGCAAAATTGCGGTTCATGTAGTCAAGCAGCGGCTTGGCTGCGGGCGGCAATTCAATGCCCAGGGCCGGCAAGCGCCAAAGCAGTGGCAGCAGGCAGCAGTCCACTAGCGTCAGCTCTTCGCTCATAAAATAAGGCATGCTGGTAAAAACCGGAGAAACCCCTATCAGGCTCTCGCGCAATTCCTTGCGCGCTTTGGTGCGCACGGAGTCCTTGGTTTTGCTGTCACTGATCAGGTCTGCCTGCCTGCACCAGTCATGGTGCACACGAAAAGCCAGCATGCGTGTATTGGCGCGGGCAACCGGATAAGCCGGCAGCAAGGGCGGATGGGGATAACGCTCGTCCAGATATTCCAGAATGATCATGGAGTCATACAACGCCAGATCACGATCAACCAGTGTAGGTAGAGTGCCGTAGGGATTAACCTCGGCAAGATAGTCCGGATATTCGCCAGCCCTGACATCGATCAGGTCAGCCACTACATCCTTTTCAGCCAGGACAAGGCGGACACGATGGGAATACTGGCATAAAGGATCAGAATAGCAACCCAGCCTGTTGGCTACGGCCATGACTTACCTCCTGCAAGTGAAGCACCCGTGCGGAGCATCCCTCCCGCAGTACCCGGCCAGCATAAGAAATGCAGCGGATCTAGAGTGCAGAAAACGCACGCGCCACTTGGGCGCGTGCGTTGTTTGACAGGGTCAATAACGACCCTTATTTAACGTCTTTCCAGTACTCCCGCTTCAGCAGGTAGGCAAAGACAAAGAACACCACCAAGAACAACAGTACATAGGTACCAATGCGCTGGCTCTTGAGTTTGACGGGGTTGGCCGAATACTCAAGGAAAGTTACCAGGTTTTTGACCGTTTCATCGAACTCGCTTTCGCTCATGCTGCCGGTACCCTTTTGTACCACCAGCTGATCGCAGGACTCTTCAGTCACTGCGGCACCGGTCAACGGATCAAACACCTTCTTGCCGTTTTCGACCATGGGTACCTGCTTGCAGTCGATCACCTGGTTACCCTGCAGGGCAACCAGAACGTTGGGCATACCCACGTTCGGGAACACCATATTGTTGGCACCCAATGGACGGGATGGATCCGCGTAGAAGGTGCGCAGGTAGGTGTACAGCCAGTCGGCACCACGTACGCGAGCTACCAGGGTCAGGTCGGGTGGAACCACACCAAACCACTTCTTGGCCTGCTCGTCGGTCATCGGCGTGCGCATGTGATCGCCAATCTTGGCATCGGTAAACACGATGTTTTTCATCATGTCTTCCTCACTGATACCTAGATCATTGGCGACACGCTCATAACGCTGGAACTTCATACCATGACAACCTAAGCAGTAGTTAGCGAAGGTTTTCAAACCGTCCTGCATGGCAGCCTTGTCGGTCAGGTCGATATCGACCTTGTCCAGAGGATAGGCTCCAGTTGCTGCAAAACCAAATGCTGGTAGTGCAGCCATCAGTAATGTTGCAATAGTCTTTTTCATTAGCCTGTCACC
>CAZVDA010000051.1:0-11352 GCA_964625365.1 uncultured Thiopseudomonas sp.
GCGGCTGGCTGTGGCTGCTGTTGCCATCCGGTCTGCTGCTGTTCCTGCTGTGGGTGCAGTGGGAAAAGCTCTATGCCCGCATGGGTTTCAGCCCCATGGTGGAGCTGAACATCTTCCGCACTCCCAGCTACCGCAATGGTGCCATCATCATGACCCTGTATTTTCTGGGCATGACCAGCGTGTGGGTACTGGTGCCGCTGTTTATCCAGCTGGGGCTGGGCAAGAGCGCGCTGGAAGCCAGCCTGATCGGCATTCCCTCGGCGCTGCTGTCAGCCTGGTCGGCCAACTGGGCCGGCAAGCGCATCACCCGCATGGGCCGCATAATCGTGATTGGCGGCCTGTGCACCGCACTGGCGGGGCTGGCCGGCAGTATTCTGGTCGTGCAGCTGCACCTGCAGGGGTTAATCAGCTACTGGTGGCTGCTGGGCAGCCTGTCCCTGTTCGGACTGGGCCAGGGTTCGGTGATCAGCCCCAACCAGACGCTAACACTGGCCGAAGTACCCATTGCCTATGCCGGCAGCTCCGGTGCCATCATGCAGACCGGCCAGCGCATCGGCACCTCGGTGGGCATTGCGGTGATTACCGCGCTGGTGTTTGGTCTGTTGCAGCACACCAGCTGGCACCAGGCAATCAGTCTGGGCTTTGCCGCCATCATGCTTAACCTGTCACTGGCGCTATGGATGTCGATGCACGACCTGCGCAGCCGCCAGCGCCAGCCCGCGACCTGATTTCCGGAGGGCCACCATGTCCGTCATTGCCTTGCGCCAGTCATTGCGCCGCCTGTGGGCGCTGGACAAGTTCGGCCCCGGTCTGCGTTTTTTCATTGCCCTGAGCCTGTGCACACTCTGGGTCTGGCTGTTTGAGCGCATGGATGCGCTGATCCCGCTGTATCTGGGCGTCATCGCCTCGGCGCTGGCCGAAACCGACGACAGCTGGCAGGGCCGCCTGCTGTCGGTGGCCGTCAGTCTGCTCTGTTTTTTACTGATGGCCACGGCCATCGAGCTGCTGCACGCGCACACCCTGTGGCTGTCGCTGTTTATTGTGGCCGCCACCTTTGGCCTGATCGTGCTGGGCGGGGCCGGTTCGCGCTATGCGTCCACCTCCTATGCCACGCTGATTCTGGGCATCTACACTATGATCGGGCTGGAGCAGCACAGCCAGGGCGACCTGTCATTCTGGCAATATGCCCCCCTGTTGCTCAGCGGCGCGCTGCTTTACGGCGCGCTATCGGTGCTCTGGCATGCCCTGTTTGCCCAGCAGCCGCTGCAGCACAGTCTAGCCCGGCTGTTTCGCCGTGAATGCGATTATTTCAAGGCCAAATCGGTGCTGTTCGAGCCACTGCGCACCATGAACGTGGAAGCACAGCGGCTGGAGCTGGCGCAACACAATGCGCGTCTGGTGGACGCCCTGAACGATAGCAAAAACCTGATTTTGCAGCGGGTGGGACAGGGGCGCACCAGCACCGCCACTACCCGGTACCTGAAGCTGTATTTTCTTGCCCAGGACCTGCATGAGCGCGTTACCTCCAGCCACGCGCCTTATCAACAACTGGCCGATGCCTTCTTTCACAGTGATGTACTGTTCCGCTGCCTGCGGCTGATTCGCCAGCAGGGCGATGCCTGCAAGGCGCTGGCCCGCGCCATCGAGCTGCGCCAGCCGTTTGATTACGGCGAAGGTCACGGCCAGGCACTGGAAGACCTGCAGGCCGCCATCGCCTGGCTGCACAAGCAGAACAATCCCGAATGGAGCGGCCTGCTGCACTCCCTGCGGGCCGTGGCCGACAACCTGGCCCGCATGGACCAGCTGCTGGGACAAGCCAGCAACCCTGACGCGCTGTCACTGCACCAGGACAGCAGCCTGTTTGACCGCGAACCGCAAACCCTGCGCGAGGCCGGCGAACGCATTGCCCGCCACTTCACCCTCAAGTCCGGTCTGATGCGCCACGCCATCCGCATGGCGACTGCCGTGGCTGCCGGCCTGCTGATCATGCACGTACTGGCCCCGGATCAAGGCTACTGGATTCTGATGACCACGGTGTTTGTCTGTCGCCCGCACTACGCTGCCACCCGCACGCGCATGCTGCAGCGCATCATCGGCACGCTGCAGGGGCTGACCATGAGCTGGTTGCTGTTCCAGTTCACGCCGCTGCTGTGGGTGCAGGCGCTGTTTGCTATCGCCGCCGGGGTCGGCTATTTCAGCACCCGCGCCAGCCACTTCAAGGCATCAACCGCCTTTATGACGCTGATGATGCTGATCTGCTTCAACCAGATTGGCCATGGCTATGACCTGTTCCTGCCGCGTCTGGTGGATACCGTGGCCGGCAGCCTGATTGCCGGGCTGGCGGTATTTTTCATCCTGCCCGACTGGCATGGCCGCCGCCTGCACCAGACGGCCGCCGCCACCCTGCGCGCCCATGCCGGCTACCTGCAGCACATCATGCAGGAATATAGCCTGGGCAAAACCGACGACATGCAGTACCGCATTGCCCGCCGCGAGGCGCACAACGCCGACGCTGCCCTGAGCAGCACGCTGGGCAACATGCTCAAGGAACCGGGCCACTTCCGCCGCCAGAGCGAGCCGGGCTTCCGGTTTCTGCTGTGTTCACACAGCCTGCTGGGTTACATCTCGGCGCTGGGCGCCCACCGCGACAACCTGGCCGATGCGCCCAACTATCCCTCGCTCAACCGTGAAGCGGGCCTGCTGGCCGACAACCTGATCCGGCTGGCGGACAGTCTGGAAAATGGCCAGCCCGTCAATGCCGACTGCAGCGAAGAAAACGAGCAAAGCCGCCGCCTCACTACTTTGCCAGTGGGCGATGACGATCACCTGTGCCTGCTGCACAACCAGCTGGTGTTGATCAGCCAACAACTGGCCAGCTTGCGTGCGCTGGCCAGCGAGTTGACGGCAGTGGCCTAAAACCCTGCTACGACTTCAGGCCTGCCTGTTTGCACATTGATCAGGTAATGCAGTTGCATTACCATCAAATACAGACCTGTACTTGCTGAAGGAACACCACCATGCAAACCATCATGGACGCCGAGTCCACGTTGACAGACCGGTATCAAACCACGGTGCCAGAGGTAGTGCGACAAGCGCTAAACCTTGGCAAACGTGACAAAATTCATTATGAAATCAAGCCAGACGGCAAGGTAGTCCTGTCGCGCCTTGCCGATACTGCCGAGCAAGACCCTGTGGTAAACAAATTGCTTGAGCACCTGGCTGGCGATATTGCCGATCATCCCGAGCGTTTACAGGCACTGTCACCGTCCCTGATGAACCACCTGCAATCGCTGGCAGGTCATGTCCAGATTGACCTGGATGCGTCGCTAGCGGATGACGATGAATGAAGCGGGATTCATCGCAATACCTGCAAATCAATGGCTGGACACTGTTTGGACACCCGCTTTTTCTTGCTCAACTGGCTGGGCTGTCCCAACAGGTCGAAGCTCTCCGGGCAAAAGACCCGGCAGGGTACGTGCAAAAAAATGCCACCAAACGACTTGCCGCCATCGCAAAGCTGATTTTTGAAGTCATTCCGCAAGACCCCACCCTGCCGGAATACCGGCAGGGTCACACGCTCGGCGCTGAACACACCCACTGGTTCCGTGCAAAATTCTTTCAACAGTACAGGCTGTTCTTCAGGTTTCACGCAGCCTCGAAAGTCATTGTTTACGCCTGGGTCAATGATGAAAAGACGCTGCGGGCTTACGGTAGCGGCCAGGATGCCTACAAGGTATTTCGCAAGATGCTGCATGGTGGAAACCCGCCCGATAACTGGGAACAGTTGCTGGCCGGATCACAGCCCTGGACACTCAGGTAGCCCTTTTGGGTCGCCAAGAACCTCCTGCGCGCATGCTGGCGGGTAAACCTTAACTCTGCAGTTTTAAAACCCCGTCAACCACACCTGTGCATAGCCGCTGGCCGGATAACGGGCCGGTTGGGCGGGTCGCCCTGCAGCCGGTTGCAGGTTGTGACTGTGTTGCAACAGGCTGTCGATCACCTCGACCAGCTCCATGCGGGCCATGGGCGCACCGGGACACACGTGAATGCCGGCCCCATACAGCAGATTGTCCTGCGGGTTGCGATCCCAACGGAAGCAATCCGGTTCGGGGAATACATCAGGGTCGCGATTCGCCGCCACCCAGTTGATGATCACCCGTGCATCCTGACCGATCTGCCGCCCGTCCAGCTCGACGGGGCAGGTGGCGCGGCGGCGGTTTTCCAGCAGCGGATTGTGCATGCGCTGGATTTCATCGTTGGCGTAATACAGCCGGTCCGGCTGCTCGCGCAGTTGCTGCTGCAATGCGGAGTCGCCGGCCAGATGAAGGGCAATAATGCCGATGGCGGCGGCCAGCGTCCCCACCTCGCCCACCGTCCAGTTGCGCAGAATACTGGCTATTTCTGCATCACTCAAAGGCCGGCCATTGACCTGCCCCTGCATCAATTCGCAGGTAATGTCGGCGTCCCTGGCCACGCCGGCCCGGCGGCGCTGTGTCAGCTGCTCGTCAATAATGGCATCAAAGGCTGCTGCCAGTTCCGCCAGGGCGGACCGGTCCTGCACGAAACTGGCGCGCTGGCTGCGCTGAATCCAGTCCAGCAGCCGCTGCTGCAGGCTCTGCGGCCAGCCCATAAAGGCGCACTGGGCTCGCAGGGCAAACGGCAGGGCAAAATCGGCCATGATGTCTACCGTATCGCGTCCCTGTAATTGCTGCGCCAGATCGTCGGCAATGGCGCGGCACAGCGGTCTGAACCAGGCCACCCGCTGTTCGTTGAAATAGGGCTCGATCAGTTGGCGAAACGGGCCGTGCTCGGGCGGGTCCATGCCGTTGGGTACCGAGATGTGCCGTGAGGCGCGGTTGCTGAAACCTTTGGGATCCAGCAGGACACGCATCACATCGGCATGGCGAAACAGGGTCCAGTGACCATCGGCATCATGCGCCACGGGACAGTGCCCGCGCATGCGGTCATAGGCGGTGCGCGGGTCGGCCTGCACCGCATCGTCACGGATGTTCCAGTCTGCCGGGGTTGGCTGTGTCATGGTCGGGCCCTCGCTGCCGTGCATTGAGGTCATATCCTTGCACCCTTGTCAGGTATTAGGCCTTGCCCATAATCAAGTCAACTCGCCAGTGGCCACACACACCCGGTTACGGCCCCGTTCCTTGGCCTGGTAAAGGGCGCGGTCGGCACGCACCAGCACGTTGTGGGCATCCTGGCCATCCAGCATGCACAGGCCAATACTGATGGTAACCTGGATATCGCCTGATCCAGCAGCTGTGCTGGCCGCAGCAATCTTGCCACGGATGCGTTCGGCCAGTTTCACCGATTCGTCCAGGCGGGTATTGTTGAGCAGGACGGCAAATTCCTCCCCGCCCAGACGGCCCGCATGGTCTTCGTCGCGCAGGTTCCCGGCAATGATCCGGGCCACGGTTTTCAGCACCTCGTCACCCACCGGATGGCCCCAGGTGTCGTTGACCTGTTTGAAGTGATCAATATCCAGCATCAGCACGGCACCCGGCACCGGCCCAGGGCCGGACTGTATACGGGCATCCAGCAGCTCCATAAAACTGCGGCGGTTGGCAAGGCCGGTCAGCGGGTCGGTATTGGCACGCGAGATCAGTTCACTCTCCTTGCGCTTGCGCTCGCTGATGTCCTGTACCAGCCACACATGGCCAAGCGAGCGCTGCTTACGCCGGATGGCCACCCAGCTGATCTCGTAGGCATGCCCGCTACCGGTGCTGACCTCCATGTGGCGTCGGGCAGTTTTGCCCTGCGGCATCTGGCGGAACCAGTCGCGCTGCCAGGGCGACATCCGCTGCAATAGTTGCTCGTGGCTAGCCCCCGTCAGCTGCTCGAAGTCTTCATCCAGTGACAGCATCAGGCCAAAATTGCGGTTCACCGACACCACGCGTCCCCGTTCGTCCTCAAGCAGCACGCCAGCCGGGAAATAGGCCAGCAGGGTGGATAGCCGTTCCTGCTCGTGTATCAAGGCATTACTCTGACGGGCACGGATCATCGACAGGTAAAAAATGGCCAGCAAGGCGGCCAGCAATACCACACTGGCACGCAGGTTTTGCTGACGGCTGAGTTCGATACTGCGCAGCACCGGCCCCAGCACCTTGTCCTTGCCAAGGCCCAGCACCAGCACGGCCGGATACTCTTCCAGCCGGTACCAGGAATAAAAACGCTCGATACCGTCTACCGGTGCCCGGGCATCATAAAAACCATGGGAGCTGTCCGGTTCCTGCAAGAAACTGCGTCCGGGCAGCACGGATTTGCCCAGTGCATCGGCCATGCGATGGCTACGGGTCAGGTATTCGCCGGTGGGTGTAGCCAGAAGCACCACATCATCGGGGTCGGGATAGACGGTTTTAAAGGCGCGGGCCAGATAGCGTGCCGAGATCGACACCAGCACGATGCCGTCAAACTTTCCGTCACGTATCAGGGAGTGGCTGAACTGCAGGGTCCAGTCACCGGTATACATGTTGACCACCGGCAGGCTGATGGAAAAGTGGGGCGCATCAAGCCGCTGGTGCTCGCGAAAATAATCACGATCGGCCAGCGAAACCATAGTCTGGCTATCACTGGCACCAGGCACATGATTGAACACCACCTGGCCATCGGCACGGGTAACAGCCACCAGTTGCAGGGCTTCGGCAGGAAAATAGCTTTTAGCCTGTTCGATCTGGCTGAGGATGCCCTTCTCGCCCTCCCTGAGCCAGTGCACGCCCAGATGCCGGACAACAAAATCAATACCCTTGAGCTGGCTATACATTTGCCGGCTCAGCGCATGGGCAGCCTCTTCGGCACGCAGGCGCGCATTGCCGGCTGCCTCGTCAAGTTGCAACTGGTGCTTGCGCTCCAGCGACTGCCAATACAGCCCCATGCCGGCCAGCAACAGCACGGCACCCGTCAGGGCAAATATCCAGAAATGGCGGGGGAGGCCTATAGTTGTTTTCATCGTTATTCTCCCGTTTGCACCCGCACGTTGCGTACGAGGACGCGCTTGCACCGCAACCCGCGCCCTTCCCTTGCAAGGCCAGAATATACACCAGAATGCCGGTGTATAGCCTGTCACCCTTAACAAATGGTATCCATATGCCATCAATGTCAATAAAAGTGCACGCTTTGCTGCCCGCGGATTACAGTCAGGAAGCACATACAGGCCGCCAGGGAGGCACCCATGTTCATTCCCGTGTTAACCGCGCTGGTGTTGCTGTTTGCCGGCACCGCCCGTGCCGAAACGCCCTGTCCGGCATGGACACCCCAGCATGCAGCACAACAACAGGCTGCCTTACGCCAACAGCTTGAACGCTGGGATCTGGCCTACCACCAGCAGGGGCATAGTCCGGTTGCCGACGAACTTTATGACCAGGCCCGCCAGCGCCTTGAACACTGGCAACACTGCAGTGGACAGGTGCCTGCACCGCCCCGCCTGCCCGCCAGCTCCAGCAACCGGCTGCCCCACTTGTATACCCAGGCGGGGCTGACCAAACTGGATGCAGCGGCCCTCAAGCGCTGGCTGGCCGGCAAGGACGACCTCTGGATACAGCCAAAGCTGGACGGCGTGGCAGTAACACTGGTGTACCGGCAGGGCCGTCTGGTGCAGGCAATCAGCCGTGGCGATGGCCGGCACGGGCAGGACTGGCTGGGTCATGCCCATGTGATAGACGCCATCCCCAAGCAGCTGCCGCAGCCGCTGGATGCCCATCTGCAGGGCGAGCTGTATCAGCGGCTACACAATCATGTGCAGGCCGACAACAGCAGTCATCAGGCCCGCAGCACCGTGGCCGGTTGGCTTAACCGCACCCGTCTGGATGCCGAAACCGGTCGGCAAATCGGTTTGTTTGTCTGGGAATGGCCGGACGGCCCGGACAATATGGAGGCACGTCTTGAACGACTGTCCGCGCTGGGCTTTGCCGACACCCGGACCTATAGCCATGCAGTGCAATCCTTTGACGCTATCGCCCGCTGGCGCGAGCACTGGTATCGCAGTCCCCTGCCCTTTGCCAGCGACGGGGTGGTGATTCGTCAGAGCATACGCCCGGCGGAACACCTGCAACACGCCTATCCGCCGGTCTGGGCAGCGGCGTGGAAGTATCCGCTCAGTCAGGCGCTGGCCCGCGTCGAACGTTTTGAATTCAACATGGGCCGCAGCGGGCGCATCACGCCGATTGCCGTGCTGGAGCCGGTGGAGCTGGACAGCAAGCGTATTCGCCGCGTCAGTCTGGGCTCGGTAAAGCGGCTGCGCCAGCTGGATCTGGCCGTCGGCGACCAGATCAGCCTGCGCCTGTCTGGCCATGCCATCCCGCAGCTGACCGGCGTGGTGTGGCGGGCACCGGATCGCCAATTACCGGCACTGCCTGATCCTGCGCAATTTCATGCGCTGAGCTGCTGGCAACCGCATGATAACTGCCGCCAGCAGTTTCTGGCCCGGCTGGTCTGGCTGGGCAGCAATAAAGGGCTGGCCATGGGCGGCATGGGGCCGGCCAGCTGGGCGCAGCTGACCGATAGCGGGCTGGTCACGGATTTGTCCGGCTGGCTACGGCTGTACAGTGCCCAATTACAGGCACTGCATGGCGTAGGCAACAAACGGGCACACCTCTGGCAGGAACGCTTTGCACAAGCACGCCAGCAACCCTTTTCCCGCTGGCTGACGGCCATCGGTGCACCACCGGTATTGCGCCTGTTAACGGGCGACAGCTGGTCAACACTGGCCAGCCTTGAGCAGGCTGGCTGGCAACAACGGGGCTATTCCGCCCGCAGCGCTGCGACTTTGCATGCGTTTTTCCAGCATCCCGAAGTACAGCAACTGGCCGAGCGGCTGGCCGAGGCCGGCATTCATGGATTTGCAGGGGAAAGAGAGCCTTGACTATGGATCCTGCGATTTTACTGCGCAAAACGCAGGATGACGGCGAGGGCTGTTAAGTGCTGTTCTGAGAGAGGTCACCCGATCAAGTCGGGTAACGACGGCACCGGGGCAATCCGTAGTAACACAGCGACAGCAACCCGGCGCAGCCGGGCCACCCGCCCCAACGGCCCGGTGTATCCGCAGTCAGGCCGAAGCCAAAACCAACCCCATGAATTTTCCGGCAAGCCCTGGGCCATCAATAAATGCGAAATTCCTGGTGGCAGCTTTCGCAGGCTTTTTCCACCACATCCACCCGCACGCCCAGTGCATCGGGGTTGAGCGGTTGCTGACGGGCGCTTTCGCGCAGTACGGCAGTGGTGTTTTCCAGCTCGCGGGCCAGTTCAAGGAAGCGTTCCTTTTTCTGCCAGACATCATCTTTAGCCGCAGTTTTGCTGTCGCCCGCCGCCTCGAAATACTGCCAGGGCTGGCGTGACACCTCATCCAGCAAGTCAGCTTTTTCGGCAAACAGCTGCTCGTCAAACTTGATGCGGCCACGCAGCATGCCGCCCATGTCTTCGCTAAGGTTGAGCATCTGCTTGAAGGCCGCCTTGCGCTTGCCTTCCGGTGAATTGGGATCGACACCGCCGCAGCCAGTCAGTACCAGCAGAGCCGCAGCGGCCATGATGTATTTCAGCATTACAAATCTCCTGCAAGGGCAGCCGTGCCCATGGTTTTCATGGCGGGAAAGGGTAACAGTTCCCGCTTGGTAAATTAAGTTTCGCCATCCGTTTACCACGCCCGGATCCGTGCTAATCTGGTGCTGTTTTCACAGACGGGAGCCGCATCATGGCCACTCATGGCTGGTTTTTCTGGGCGCTATTGTCGGCGATTTTTGCCGCTTTGACCGCTATCTTCGTCAAACTGGGCGTGCAGAATGTGGACTCCGACCTGGCCACCCTGATCCGCACCGCCATCATCCTGCTGGTGCTGGCCGCCTTTGTCATGGCCACCGGCAAGTGGAGCAATCCGCTCACGCTTTCACCGCGCACCTGGTGGTTTCTTGGTCTGTCGGCGCTGGCTACTGGCGCGTCCTGGGTGTGCTATTTCCGCGCGCTCAAGCTGGGCGAAGCCTCCAAGGTAGCGCCCATCGACAAGTTCAGCATTGTGCTGGTGGTACTGTTTGCCGTGCTGTTTCTCGGCGAGCGGCCCTCATTGCGTGAATGGTCAGGCATTGCCATGATTGCCGGTGGCGTGCTGGTACTGGCGCTTAAACGCTAACCGCACTCAGGACAGCTGCGTGCAGCGGGCAAACGCCTTGCCGTCCTTGTCCAGCACCCTGGCCAGTCGCGGCAGCAGTTTCTGCATTTTTTCCATCATCTGCCAGGGTGGATTGACCACCAGCATGCCGGATGCAGTCATGCCACGGCCCGGACTGTCCGGTGCCAGACCCAGCTCGAACACCTGAATATCCTTGATACCGGCCTTGACCAGCTGCTTTTGCATGCGCTCGATGCGCGGGCGTTCCACCACCGGATACCAGATGGCGTAAGTGCCGCTGGAAAACTTCTTGTGTGCTGCCAGCAGGGTTTTGGTGACCAGGTCGTACTCGGTTTTTAGCTCGTAAGACGGATCGATCAGCACCAGCGCCCGGCGGCTGGCCGGTGGCATCACCGCCAGCAATCCGGCCAGGCCGTCGCTGTTGTGTACCTTGCACTTGCGGTACGGCTTGAGGTTGGCCTGCAAGCGGGGAAAGTCATCCGGGTGCAGCTCGTAAAACCAGCCATGATCCTGCGGTCGCAGCCATTTGGCGGCAAACAGCGGCGAACCGGGGTATAACTTGAGCGAACCGCTCTTGTTCACATCGGCAATCGCCTCGCGGTACAGCGCCAGCTCCGGCCAGTCCAGATCCATCAGTTTGGCCACGCCGTCCTGATACTCCTGCAACTTGTCGGCCTGCGCCGACTGCAGGTTGTACAACCCGGCACCGCCATGGGTATCCACATAGGCGAAGCCCTTTTCCTTGGCGGTCATGTGCTGCAGCATTTCCAGCAAGATGATGTGTTTCAGGACATCGGCAAAGTTGCCGGCGTGGAAGGAATGGCGATAACTGAGCATGGCTTTTCCGCAATAAAAGGGGCTGCGCATGATACCCCAGATAGCCCCGGCTGGCTGTCATTGCACACTCAATCGCATACCGCAAGCCTGCACCCCGTCATGCTGCGCCCAGTCACAGCACCCCAGATAAATCACCATCAGCATGAATGCCTGAGTCATGGATTCTGCGATTTTGCTGCGCAAAACGCAGAATGACGGGAGCACTTCAGGTTGCCTGCGATTGGCGAGCCGGATACGGCAGACATGCGGACGAGCTGGGGAGCGCAAGCCAGGGGTTCAGTCATTCTGCGCTGCACAAGGTGCAGTCACAGCACTCATCCGCTATAATCCGTCGCCTTTATTGCACGAGGGGCGCTGCAGCAGGTTCTCTGTCAGGCTCGTGCGATGTC
>CAZVDA010000052.1:0-11325 GCA_964625365.1 uncultured Thiopseudomonas sp.
TTTTTGGCTTTGGTGTTGCAGGCCGGGCGGGGCCGAAGCAAAGCTACGCTGCCAGGCTCGAAGCAGGCTTCGATCCTGTTGCTGATGCTTTGTTTCGGCCCCGCCCGGCCTGCTGATACACCTTGCCGTTTGTGGGGAGTGGCCCGGCTGTGCCGGGCTGCTGTCGCTGC
Organism: uncultured Thiopseudomonas sp.; assembly: GCA_964625365.1. Lineage (GTDB taxonomy): Bacteria > Pseudomonadota > Gammaproteobacteria > Pseudomonadales > Pseudomonadaceae > Thiopseudomonas. Next base: position 171 of record CAZVDA010000052.1, read on the forward strand.
GTTAGGTCTGGCCTTGTTGGAGGTTGGGAGCGAGTAAAAGCTATCCTGTTTCCGTCCAGCCCTGTCATTCTCGCGCAGAGAAACGTAGTCGCTACATTCATGCAGGTTTGGGCTTTGGCTGCGGTGTTGCAGAATCCATGGTGGTTGTCGTTTGGGTCTTGCGGCTGTCGCGCAGTATGACCGGCTACTGGGGGGCTGGTATTCGGGGGAAGACGGGTATTCAGGAATGACCCGGTGTGCAGGGCTGCACGGGCTGATGGCGCGGCGGCGGGTGCGCCGGTATCATAGGCACATTTTTTTGACGAGGCGCACAAGCCATCATGCAGTATCCGACGCTGGCCGATTGTATCGGCAATACTCCCCTGATCCGCCTGCAACGACTAGGCCGTGATAACGGCAATACCTTGCTGGTCAAGCTGGAAGGCAATAATCCGGCGGGCTCGGTCAAGGACCGTCCGGCCTTTGCCATGATTGAACGGGCCGAGCGCAGCGGGCTGATTCGCCCCGGTGATACGCTGATTGAGGCCACCTCCGGCAATACCGGTATTGCGCTCGCCATGGCGGCGGCGATCAAGGGTTACCGCATGATTCTGGTGATGCCGGCCAGCTCCACTGCCGAGCGCAAGGCGGCGATGACCGCCTATGGTGCCGAGCTGATCCTGTCCGAGTCCATGGAAGAGGCCCGCGATATTGCGCTGGCCATGGCCGCCAAAGGGCAGGGGCGGGTGCTTAACCAGTTTGCCAACCCCGACAACCCCTGTGCCCACTACGAAGGCACCGGCCCGGAAATCTGGCAGCAGACCGGCGGCGCCATTACCCACTTCATCAGCGCCATGGGCACCACCGGCACCATTATGGGCGTGTCGCGCTACCTGAAAGAACAAAATCCGGCGGTGCAGATCATCGGCCTGCAGCCGGACGAAGGCTCCAGCATTCCCGGCATCCGCCGCTGGCCGGAGGCGTATCTGCCGGAGATTTTCGAGTCCAGCCGCGTAGACCGCGTGCTCGACATGGGCCAGCAGGAAGCCGAAGATTGCATGCGCCGCCTGGCCCGCGAAGAAGGCATTTTTTGTGGCGTATCCTCCGGTGGTGCGGTGGCCGGCATGTTGCGTATTGCACAGCAGGTGGAAAACGCCACGCTGGTGGCCATCATCTGTGACCGGGGCGACCGCTACCTGTCCAGCGGCGTATTTGACGGAGCCGGTGCATGAGCCGCAAACCCGCATCCGGCCTGCGCTTCCAGCCGGCTGGTGGCCGCCAGCCGGCCAAAGGCCCGGTGACCGGCCAAAAGCAGCAAATCAGTATCGAACGGCTGGCCCATGACGGTCGCGGCATTGCCTTTGTGGACGGGCGCAGCTGGTTTGTCAGTGGTGCATTGCCGGGCGAGCAGGTGCGGGCGCGGGTGCTGGCCACCCGCAGCAAGGTGGTGGATGCCATTGCCGAGCGTATCGATCAGGCGGCGACGGAGCGCGTTGAACCCTTTTGCCCGCATGCCGGCACCTGCGGCGGCTGCACCCTGCAGCATATGCCGCTGGATGCGCAGCGGGCGTTCAAGCAGGCCTATCTGGCCGACCAGTTGCAGCGGGCCGGTGTGGCGGTGCAGCACTGGGATGAGCCGCTAACCGGCGCGGACCGCGGCTACCGCCGCCGTACCCGGCTGGCAGTGCGCACCGGCAAGGATGGCTGCACGGCGCTGGGCCTGCGTGCGCTGGCCTCGCAACAGATTGTCGAAATTGAACAGTGTCCGGTGCTGGAAGAGCCGCTGCAGCGCCTGCTGGGCCCGCTGGGCGGGCTGGTGCGCAGTGGTCTGCAGCAGGCGCATGCCATTGGCCACCTGGAGCTGTTCAGCGGCACACAGGTCGCCTTGCTGGTGCGCCTGACCCGCAGCATTACCGACGCCGAACAACAGCGTTGGCGCGATTTTGCCGCCGATCATCAGGTGCAGCTGTGGTGGCAGACCGACGGCGAGCCGCAGCCGGATGTACCAGCCAGCGAACTGGGTTACCGGCTGGAAGAGCAGGGGCTGACGCTGGCCTGCCGTCCCGGCGACTTTGTGCAGGTCAATGCCGGCGTCAACCGGCAGATGGTTGCCCGCGCACTGGACTGGCTGGATGTGCAACCGCACGAGCGGGTGCTGGACCTGTTTTGCGGGCTGGGCAATTTCAGCCTGCCGCTGGCCCGCCAGGCTGCCGAGGTGGTGGCGGTAGAAGGTGTACAGGCCATGGCCGGACGTGGCCAGGCCAATGCCGACAGCCAGGGCATCGGCAACCTGCGCTTTTATGCTGCCGATTTGTCACAGCCCCTGCAGCATCACGACTGGGCCGGCCAGCCCTTCGACAAGATCCTGCTGGACCCGCCCCGCGAGGGTGCGCTGCAGGCGGTTGGTGCACTGGGGAAACCCCGCGCGAAAAGGCTGGTCTATGTGTCTTGCAATCCGGCGACGCTGGCGCGCGATGCCGCCGTCCTGGCGGAGCAGGGCTACCGCCTTGAACGCGCCTGCACGCTGGACATGTTTAGCCACACCGGCCATGTGGAAGCCATGGCCCTGTTTGTACACACCGCACGTTAAGGAACCCCCATGGTACAGGTGAGAACGCAGCATCCCCTCAATGCCGACGGCAGTATTGACCTTGCACGCTGGGTCGCCCATCTGCTGGAAGTGGACGCCAGTCTGGATGCCGCAAAGCTGTTGCATGCCTGCGAGTTTGCCCACCAGACCGAGCTGGGCGCCCACGCGGCCCGCAACCTGTGGCCGGATGGCAGCTCCAGCCTGCAGGTGGGGCTGGAAACCGCGCAGATCCTGGTCGATCTCAAGCTGGACGAGGAAACCCTGCTGGCCGCGATCCTGTATCGCAGCGTGCGCGAGAACAAGGCGAGCCTGGCCGAAGTCGAGGCCGAGTTTGGCAGCACGGTCAGCAAGCTGATTGATGGTGTGCTGCGCATGGCGGCAATTAGCGCCAGCCTTAATCCGCGCGACTCGGTGGTGCTCAATGCGCAGACCCAGGTGGAAAACCTGCGCAAGATGCTGGTGGCCATGGTCGATGACGTGCGCGTGGCGCTGATCAAGCTGGCCGAGCGTACCTGCGCCATCCGCGCGGTCAAAAACGCACCGGCCGACAAGCGCATGCGGGTGGCCCGCGAAGTGTTCGACATTTATGCACCGCTGGCCCACCGGCTGGGTATCGGCCACATCAAGTGGGAGCTGGAAGACCTGTCGTTCCGCTATCTGGAGCCGGAACAGTACATGCACATTGCCGGCTTGCTGCACGAAAAGCGGCTGGACCGCCAGCGTTTCATTGACGAGGTGATGCAGCAGCTCAACAGTGAAATGAAAGACGCCGGCATCCAGGCCGAGATCAGCGGGCGCGTGAAACACATCTACTCCATCTGGCGCAAAATGCAGAAGAAAAACCTGCGTTTCAGCGAAATTTACGACGTGCGCGCGGTGCGCATTCTGGTGCCCGAAGTACGCGACTGCTATACCGCGCTGGGTATCGTGCATTCGCTGTGGAAAAACATTGCCCGCGAGTTCGACGACTATATCGCCAATCCCAAGGAAAATGGCTACCGTTCGCTGCATACGGCGGTGATCGGCCCGGAGGGCAAGGTGCTGGAAGTGCAGATCCGCACCCACGAGATGCACGAAGAAGCCGAGCTGGGCGTGTGTGCCCACTGGCGCTACAAGGGCACCGACGTAGACAGCCGCTCCGACCACTACGAAGAAAAAATTGCCTGGTTGCGCCAGGTGCTGGAGTGGCACGAAGAGCTGGGCGACATTGGCGGGCTGGCCGAAGAATTGCGCATGGATATCGAGCCCGACCGCGTTTATGTATTCACCCCCGAAGGCCATGCCATCGACCTGCCCAAGGGCTCCACGCCGCTGGATTTTGCCTACCGCGTGCATACCGAAGTGGGCCACAACTGCCGGGGTGCCAAGATTGACGGGCGTATCGTACCGCTGACCTATCACCTGAAAACCGGCCAGCAGGTGGAGATCATCACCAGCAAAAACGGTGCCCCCAGCCGCGACTGGCTCAACCCCAACCTGGGCTATGTCAACACCGCCCGCGCCCGTGCCAAGGTGGTGCACTGGTTCAAGCTGCAGGACCGCGAGCAGAACGTGGAAGCCGGCCAGCAGATGCTGGAACGCGAGCTGACCCGCCTGGCGCTGGTGCCGGTCGAGTTTGACAAGCTGGCCGAGCGGCTCAACCTGAAAACCCCTGAAGACCTGTATGCCGCCATCGGTGCCGGCGATATCCGCCTGGCCCAGGCCACAGGTGCGGCCCAGCACTTGCTGTCCAGGGGCAACCGCAACCAGCAGCTGGATCTGGTGCCTCGCAAACCTACGGTGCATGCCGAATCGCCCCGCGACGAGGTACGCATCGAAGGCGTCGGCAACCTGCTGACCCAGATGGCCAAATGCTGCCAGCCGGTGCCGGGCGAACCGATTACCGGCTACATCACCATTGGCCGTGGCGTGACCATTCACCGCCAGGACTGCCCGACCGCGCTGCAACTGGCCGAACGCGAACCCGAGCGCATCATCCAGGTCAGCTGGGGCAGCGAACCGGTGCAGACCTATCCGGTCAATGTGCTGATCCGTGCCTACGACCGCTCCGGACTGCTCAGCGACATCACCCAGGTGCTGTTCAATGAAAAAGTCAACGTGGTGGCGCTGCAGACCAGTACCAGCAAGGAAGACAACAGTGCGCTGATCCAGCTGACCATTGAGGTATCCACGCTGGATATTCTCAGCCGGCTGCTGAACCGGCTGGACCAGTTGCCCAACGTCATCGAGGCACGCCGCCAGCGCAACTAGGGCGGGTGCACAACAGAGGGGTGGCGGATGATCGAATGGCTAACCGGCTACCTGCCGCAGGCGCTTAGCGGCTGGGAAGTGGCGCTGTTATTGGCTACGGCGGTATTTACCGCCTTTTTGACGGCCAGTGTCGGCGTGGGTGGTGGCGTGTTCCTGCTGGCAGTGCTGAGCCTGGTAATGCCGGTGGCGGCCATCATTCCGGTACACGGGCTGGTGCAGTTTGGCGCCAATGCCAACCGCGCCCTGATGCTGTGGCGCGACATCAGCTGGCGCAGCACGCTCTGGTTTCTGCCCGGTGCTTTGCTGGGAGCCTGGCTGGCCTCGCTGTTTCTGGTGCAGCTGCCGTTGCCGGTGCTGCAACTGGCGATTGCCGCCTTCATCCTCTACCTGTGCTGGGGACCGAAGCTGCCGCCGTTGATGCTGGGCGACCGCGGCACGCTGGTGGCTGGCGCACTGACTACCTTTTTAAGCCATTTTGTCGGCGCAACCGGCCCGCTGGTGGCGGCCTTTATCAAGCAAAAACACGCCGACCGCCGGCAAACCTCGGTGGCTACCTTTGCCGCCACCATGGTGTTGCAGCACGGCCCCAAGGCGGTGGTTTACGGCGCAACCGGCTTTGTGTTTGGCGAGTGGCTGCTACTGGTGGGGCTGATGATTGCCGCTGGTGCGGTGGGTACCAAGCTGGGCCTGTTGCAACTGGCACGGCTAACCGACCGGCGCTTTACCCTGTTATTCAATACGGTGCTGACACTGCTGTGCCTGCGTCTGCTGTGGCAGGCGGGCAGCGGTCTGCTGGCCGGTTAACCGGGCTGTTTACAGCCCCTGAGAGGAAAGGTTGTGGCGGAACATTACGTCTGGATCAAGCAGTTTCACATCGGCATGGCCTACCTGACGGTCACGCTGTTTACCCTGCGCGGGCTGTACCGGCTGATTGGCGGCGAACGGGTCAGCCTCAGGCTGCGCAAAGTCACCGACCGGATCAGCTATGGCGTGGATACGCTGCTGCTGGTCATGGGCATCCTGCTGCTGGTGATTTTGCAGCTTGATCCGCTGTCGGTGGCCTGGCTGTCCAGCAAGCTGGGGCTGCTGGTGGCCTATGTGATTCTGGGCGTGTTTGCCTTTCGTAACCGCTTGCCGCTGGCCGCCCGCTGGCTGGCCTTTGCGCTGGCGCTGGGCTGCTGGGTGCTGATGTACAAAACGGCACGCCTGCACCTACCGTTGTGGATGTGGTAGCCGCCGGTCAGTCGGGGTCGTGTTCCAGCTGTAGCGGTTTGCCGGCGGCTTCGCGCTGGTAAAAGCCGCTGGGAGCCTTGCCCTTGAGGTACCAGGCAAAGGCGATGATTTCGGCAATGGTCTGGTACAGCGATTCGGGGATGGCATCGCCCAGTTCCAGCTGCGCCAGCAGGCGGATCAGTTCGGCGTTCTCATAAATGGGCACTTCATGCTGGCGGGCAATGGCCAGAATGGCGTCGGCCAGTTCGTCATCGCCCTTGGCGGTCAGCGTGGGTGCGTTACTGCCGTCATATTTGAGGGCAATTGCCTGGCTGGGGCTGTGGTTTTTAGTACTCATGCCAAGTCATCAATCCAGCGTTGTTCAATCAGGGCTTTCGGGGCTGCCGGCGGAATGCCCTGACGGCAGTCCAGCTCGCGGATGTTGAGGCCGGCGGCCAGCAGCTTGTCACGCAGTACATGTAGCTCTTTGCTGACCAGGCTTGCGGTGCGTTCGCGCTCGGCCCACAGCAGGCTGGACAGGTTGTCTTCCTGCAGGTTGACCTGCACATGCATGGGACCCAGCGGATCAATGTCAAAACTCAGCTCCAGCCGCCAGACCGGTGGTTGCTGGTTTTGCTCGTCGGCAGGATTGTGCTGTTCCTGCTGGAAGCGTACCTGCAGCGGCACCACATTGGCCTGGTCGCGCATGGGTACTTCCGTCTGCCAGGTGGTGACCTGGGTGCCGTCCTGGGTGGTGTAGGTTTGCGCCAGACTGGAAAGCTGGTGGGTTTGCAGGCGCGAGATGGCCGCCGCCGCCAGGCGCAGCAGCGAGCCAAGGTCGTTGGGGTTGTCGAGCTTTTCCAGAATGCGGCTGGTGACCGGAAAACGCAGTGCCTGCTCGCGTAGTGAGGCAGCCGGCCCGCCCAGTTCGCGCAATAGCTGGGGCAGTGCCTGCGAGGTAAGCCCGGCCTGGGTGGCAGCGCCCAGCGGATTGGCGTGGGCCTGCTGCGGCAGGATCTGGGCTATCAGGCGCAGCAGGTTGGCCTTGATGTCCTGCTGTGAGGCGGCGTCGGCGTGCAGGCGGCTTTCCAGCAAAATGCCGCTGTTCTTGATCAGCTCGGCCAGTTGCGGTCCGCTGAGCTTGCCGCCCAGCTCGGGCAGGCTGCCCAGCAGTTGCTGGATCAGCTTCTGGCTGTCGGACGGCAGCTTGTCCAGCGCAGCCGCGCCCTCGCCGGTCAGCTGCATCAACTGCTGCAGCACCGCAGCCGGACTGCCCTGGCGGACAAACTGGCCACCCAGCTCCTGCTGTACGGCCAGTTGCCGGAAATTCTGGCCGGCAGGAATCAGGCTCAGCTCGAAGCTGCCGTTGACCCGGGCGCTGATCAGGCTGTTGACGGCCAGTGCTTTGGGTGACTCCACCGTAAAATGGTCGCCGGTGCGTGCGCCATTGTTGAGGGTCAGGGTGATCTGGAAATTGCCCTGGGGGCGGGCTTCAACCTGCAACACGCGCGCCTGGATCTGGCTGCCGGCCGGATACTGTGCCGGATCAAATCGGGTTAGCTGCATAACTGCGGCGGGGCCGGCTGCCGACAGACTGAATGTCTGGCCACCCAGTGCGGTCATGACCAGATTCTGGCCCACGCTGGCAGGCTGGTTGCTTTGCGCCTGCATGTTGACCTGCTGGCCATTGGGCAGTTGCAGGCGCAGTTGCAGGCTAAACTGCTGGTTGCCCAGATCGCGTACTCCCAGCACCTGTGCAGACAGCTGCTGGCCACTGCTGACCTGTCCGGGTACTGCCTCAAGCAATTGCAGCGAAGCTCCGGCGCGGGCGGCGAGCATGTCGGCCTGCTGCAGGGCTGCAGTGGCCAGACTAAAATGCTGGCCACTGAGGGCGGTCAGGGCCAGGGTCTGGCCGGGGGTAAGATGCTGCCCGCTCTGTGCCTGGATCTGGGTGTGCTCGCCATTGGGCAACTGCAGGCGCAGCAGCACGTTGAACAGGTCGGCGGCCTCCCGCGATGCCACCACCTGGGCCTGCAGTTGCTGGCCTGCGGCAATCTGCTGCGGCAGGGACTCCAGCAGGCGCAGGCTGTTGGCAGGCAGCTCGCTGCCGCTGCTGCGATTAAGGGTTGGCAGCGACTGGGGAGCACGGGTGGCAGGAATCTCGCTGGGCATGGCACCAAGGTCAGGGCTGAACAAGAAGAGTGGCCATCATAGCAAGCTTGTATGGGCTAAACATGGGTTTTGCCCATGCTGACGGGCACGCATAAAAAAGGCCACCGGATCAGGTGGCCTTTTGTCATCGTCAAAGCGGTCAGTTGCCGGTGCAAACGGCCACAATGGCGTCGGTGACTGCGTCAATGTTGTTGCGGTTGAGGGCCGCCACACAGATGCGTCCGGTACCCACGGCATAGATGCCGAACTCTTCGCGCATGCGCTCGACCTGTGCGGCACTGAGGCCGGAGTAGGAGAACATGCCGTTTTGGCGGGTAACGAAGCTGAAGTCCTGCGCTGCGCCCTTTTCCTGGAGCTGCTGCACCAGCAGCAGGCGCATTTCCTGGATGCGCTCGCGCATTTCCTTGAGCTCCTGTTGCCAGAGTGCATTGAGTTCGGGCGTATTGAGCACGGTGCTGACGATGGTCGCACCATGGGTGGGCGGGTTGGAGTAGTTGGTGCGGATGACGCGCTTGACCTGGGACAGCACACGGCCGGCTTCTTCGGCATCGGCGGTGACGACGCTCAGTGCGCCTACACGCTCGCCATAAAAAGAAAACGACTTGGAGAACGAACTGGATACAAAGAAGTTGAGGCCCGAGTCGGCAAACAGGCGCACGGCAAAGGCGTCTTCCTCGATGCCGGCCCCAAAGCCCTGGTAGGCAATGTCCAGAAACGGGATGTGCTGACGGGCCTTGAGCACTTCAATCACGGCGGCCCAGTCGTTGCTGTTCAGATCAACACCGGTCGGGTTGTGACAGCAGGCGTGCAGTACGACCACCGAACGCTCGGGCAGGGCTTGCAGATCGGCCAGCAGGCCGGCACGGTCCACGCCATGGCTGGCTGCATCATAGTAGCGATAATCCACCACCTTGAAACCGGCCGCGCCAAACAGTGCGCGGTGGTTTTCCCAGCTTGGGTTGCTAATCGCAACTACGCCGCTGGTGGGCAGGCTGTGCAGGAAGTCGGCGCCCAGCTTGAGCGCACCGGTACCGCCAATGGATTGTGCTGTGACCACCTGATTATTGGCCAGCAGGGGAGAATCCACACCAAACAGCAGCTTCTGGACTGCGCTTGCGTATGCGCCAATACCCTCGATGGGCAGGTAGCCGCGGGCGGTACAGGCTTGCTGGTGCTGGCGCTCGGCTTCTTCGACGGCGCGCAGGACAGGAATTTTGCCGCCTTCGTTAAAGTAGACGCCCACACCCAGGTTGACCTTGCTGGTGCGTGGGTCGGCGTTGAAGGATTCGTTCAGGCCAAGAATAGGGTCGCGGGGGGCCATTTCTATATGTGTAAAAAGACTCATGCGTTCTCGCTTTATTAAACACGGTTGGTAAAAAATTCCGGTTATCCTGGCGTGACACCCAGGCCGGACTCGGGTTTATCCGGCGACTGATGCATGGAGCTGTAGTCCTGCAAGTGGTACGGCACTCTTGTGAAATGCAGTAAAACCAAGATGCTGAGGATTCAACCGCCGGATTATAGCGGCCAATTCCTGCCGGTGCGAGAGCACTTCAGCGCATCTTTTAACCTGCACGGGTTTCAGGTAATGTTGCGCACTTCGAACGGAGTACAGAATGTCACGCCCCCGCTGGTCTTTTTACGCCTACCATGTGTTGCAACCCGATGAGCAGCTGGATCTATTTGCCTGTCGTGAATCCTGGCTGCACGGCGTGGAACGCCAGCTGGAACTGGAGCATCCGGCCGACCGTACCCTGTGCGGCGAACTGTTTCCGGCACGGCCAAGCTGGCGCGGGCTGAATCCCGATGTGCTGAACGCAGCGACATTTTGTCCACGCTGCCGTGCGGCCATCAATCACCAGCGCCGCGGTCTACGGGCGCAGCCGGTCCGGCAACTGACAGTCTGAGCACCTAAACAGGTTTTTAAAGGTAATACGCATGTTGAATAAAGGTTTGCCGTTTTTGTTGACCCTGTGCACCTGGCTGGGTGGAACCACAGCCGTGATGGCGGCCCAGTGGCCCATGCCTGCAGAAGGAAACGATCTGGCCGGAGAGGTGCAGATCCACAAGGCAAGCTATGAAGACACTTTTGCCGATATCGGTAAGGCCAGGCATCTGGGTTATCTGGAAATGGTGGCCGCCAACCCGCATGTGGACGCCTGGGTACCCGGCGAGGGCAGGGAAATCATCCTGCCGACCCGCTACATCCTGCCGGCGGTGGAACGTACCGGCATCGTGATGAACCTGGCCGAGTACCGCATGTACTTTTATGACAAGAAAGGCGTGCTGCATACCTACCCGATCGGTATTGGCCGCGAAGGCTGGAGCTCGCCGGTCAACAGCACGACCATTACCGTCAAAACGCCCAACCCGGGCTGGACACCGCCCAAGTCGATCCTGAAAGAGCACGCCGAGGCCGGTGATCCGCTGCCGGCCTACGTACCGCCCGGACCGGACAACCCGCTCGGCCCTTACAAGCTGACACTGGGCCTGCCCGGCTACCTGATTCATGGCTCCAACAAAAAATTCGGTATCGGCATGCGTGTCAGCCACGGCTGCTTCCGCATGCTCAACGACAACGTACTGGAACTGGCCGGCATGGTGCCGGTTGGTACCAGGGTGCGCATCATCAACGAACCCTACAAGCTGGGCTGGGAAGGCGATCAGCTGTATCTGGAAGCCCATACTCCGCTGGATGACCATGGCGAGCCGTCCGTAGTGGACAAGCACGAGCTGGTCATGAAACTGATCCGCTCCCGCGACGATGTGCAGCAACAGGCCCGCATTGACTGGAACCGCGTGCGCGAAGTGGTTGCCGGCGAAACCGGGATTCCCGAGGTGATCGGCAGCCGCCTGCCGTAATATTTCGCCCCGGGTGTTGACAAGGACAGCGCAGGCTGTAGAATACGCCGCCATCACAGGCACATAGCTCAGCTGGTTAGAGCACCACCT
>CAZVDA010000053.1:0-11312 GCA_964625365.1 uncultured Thiopseudomonas sp.
GCACAATGGCAACTCATGCAACCAACGAATTTCGCCCCGGCCTGCGTGTGCTGGTAGAAGGCGAACCCTGCATCATGATCGACGTCGAGTTCGTCAAACCGGGCAAGGGCCAGGCCTTTACCCGCGTCAAGATGCGCAACATCCGCACCGACCGCGTCTGGGAACGCACCTTCAAGTCCGGTGAAACCCTGGAAAGCGCCGACATCCAGGAACGCGACATGGAGTACCTGTACGAGGATGGCGAGTTCTGGCACTTCATGGCCACCGACGGCTCGTTCGAGCAACTGGCCGCCAGCGAAAGCGCACTGGGCGACACCAAAAAGTGGCTCAAAGAGCAAATCGTCTACACCGTGATGATGTTCAACGATGCCGTAGTCAGCGTAACCCCGCCCAACTTCATCGAGCTGGAAGTTACCGAAACCGATCCCGGTCTCAAGGGCGACACCGCCCAGGGCGGCTCCAAGCCAGCCACCCTCAGCACCGGTGCGGTCGTACGCGTCCCGCTGTTTATCGTTGAGGGCGAAAAGCTCAAGATCGACACCCGCAGCGGCGAATACGTCAGCCGCGCCTGAGCAGCCTGCTGCACACTACAGCCTGCAATGCCGTCCCTTGCGAGCCGCAGACGACTACCGTCATTCCGCGCACTGCAAACTATCCATCGACATTCCGCGTGCGGCGGACCATCACCGTCATTCCGCGCGCAACGCAGTGGAGTCGCGGAATCCAGCAGCTAACGCTGGATCCTGCGACTACGCTTCGCGCAGGATGACGAAACGTTCCACACAAACTGACGGGAAAAAACCATGAGCACCCCCTGGCAGCCCAACGCCAGCCGTGACCTGCTGCTGGCCCGGCAAACCCTGTACCACGACATCCGCCGCTTCTTTTTCGAGCGCAACGTACTGGAAGTGGAAACCCCGCTACTGGGCCAGGCACCCGTAGCCGACCCTAACATCACGCCCATGCAGGCCGACGGCAACCGCTGGCTGCACACCTCGCCCGAATACGCCATGAAGCGCCTGCTGTGCGCGGGCAGCGGCGACATCTACCAAATCTGCAAGGTATTTCGCCAGGGCGAAGCCGGCAACCGCCACAACCCCGAATTCAGCATGCTGGAGTGGTACCGCGTGGGCTGGTCGCTGCGCGAACTAATGGACGAAGTCGCCCGGCTGCTGCAGCTGGCACTGGCCAGCCGCTACCCGCAGCTGCCGGTGCAGTTTTACAGCTATCGGCAGGCCCTGCAGACCTTTGCCGGGCTGGACGTAGCCACCTGCGACGACGCGGCAATCGCCGAGCTGGGCTGCCAGCTGGCCAATGCCGACCTGCAACTGGAGCGCGACGGCTGGCTGGACGTGATCATGAGCCATCAGGTCGAACCGGCGCTGCCCCGCGACACCCTGGTGTTTATCGACAATTTTCCCGCCTCGCAAGCTGCGCTGGCCAAGATCCGCCCACAGGCCGACGGCCATCGCTGGGCGCAGCGCTTTGAAGTGTTTTTTAACGGCATGGAACTGGCCAACGGCTACGACGAGCTGCTGGACGCCGGCATCCAGCGCCAGCGTTTCGAGCAGGAACTGGCCGGCACCGGCCGCCCCTGTGATGAACGGCTGCTGGCCGCACTGGAACACGGCCTGCCCGACTGCTGCGGCGTAGCACTGGGGCTGGACCGCCTGCTGCTGCACGCCACCGGCACACACAGCATCAAGGATGTACTCAGCTTTGCCTGGGAGCGCGCCTGATTACTGCAACTGCACCTCAATCAGCGGCCAGATGTTGTCCAGCAACTGCGGCTGCGCGCCTTCGGTGGGGTGAATGCCGTCATTCTGGATCATGCCCGGCACGCCACCCACGCCCTCAAGGAAAAAATCCACCAGCAATACATTCCGCTCGTCAGCCAGCTGCTGGTAGACCTGATAAAAGCCTTCGCTATAACGCGGGCCATAATTGGGCGGAATGCGCATGCCCAGCAGTATCACCTGGCTTCCCTGCGCGTGCGCCATATCAATCATGGCCCCGAGGTTGTCCTTCATCTGCGCCAGCGGCAGCCCGCGCAGGCCGTCATTGCCGCCCAGCTCGAGAATCACTACATAGGGCTGATGCTGCGCCAGCAACGCAGGCAGGCGGGTACGGCCGCCGGCCGTGGTGTCGCCGCTTATGGAAGCGTTGACAACCTGATAAGATGCCCCCATTTCATCCAGCCGTTGCTGCAACAATGCAACCCAGCCCTGGCGGGCATCCAGCCCGTAGGCGGCACTGATACTGTCGCCCACCACCAGCATGGATTGCGCCTGGGCAACGGTCACCAGCAAAAACAACAGCGCGCCACAGAACGGGCGTACACAATTTTTCATCGGAATCTCCATGTCTGAACCTGTCTTGCAAGCTCAATCTCTCGGCAAAAGCGTTATGGTCGCCGGCCAGCCGCTGACCATTCTGCACCCGTTACAGCTGTCTTTAAAGGCCGGCGACAGTCTGGCCATTGTCGGGCGCTCCGGTTCGGGCAAATCTACCCTGCTCGGCCTGCTGGCCGGTCTGGACCTGCCCAGCACCGGCGAAGTGATCCTGGCCGGCCACGGCCTCAACGGTCTGGATGAAGACCAGCGTGCCGCCCTGCGGGCGCAGCAGGTCGGCTTTGTATTCCAGTCGTTTCAGTTGCTGGACAGCCTCAACGCGCTGGAAAACGTCATGCTGCCGCTGGAGCTAAAAAACCGCCGCAGTGCGCGCCAGCAGGCCGTATCCCTGCTGCGTCAGGTAGGACTGGAACAGCGCATGCACCACTACCCGCGCCAGATGTCCGGCGGCGAGCAGCAGCGGGTGGCCATTGCCCGCGCCTTTGCCGCCGAACCCAAAATTCTGTTTGCCGACGAACCCACCGGCAACCTCGACAGCCAGACCGGCGAACACATCACCGACCTGCTGTTTGACCTCAACTACCAGCGGGGCACCACCCTGGTGCTGGTCACCCATGACGAGCGCCTGGCCGAGCGCTGCGCCCGCCACATCCGGCTCGAAGCCGGCCACATCACGGAGCGTAGCTGATGCGCCAGTGGTTTTTCCTGTTGCGTCTGGCCCTGCGCCAGAGCCTGCGCGAAATACGCTCGCCCGAACTCTACACCCTGTTTTTTGCCCTGCTGGTTGCCGTGGGCAGCAGCAGTACCATTGCCCACTTTGCTGAACGCCTGCACCTGGCCATGCAACTGCGCGCCAGCGAGTTTCTTGCCGCCGACCTGGTGATCAGCGGCAGTATTGCCTCCACCCCGGAACAAGTCGCAGCCGGTACCGGCCTCGGGCTGGAAACCGCCCGCACCATCGAATTTGCCAGCATGATCGGCAACGATGACGGTATGCAGCTGGCCAGCCTCAAGGCCGTGGACGACGCCTATCCGCTGCGCGGCCAGCTGGGCTCCAGTACGGCGCTGCATGGCGAGGTAACCACCGGCGGCCGCCCCGCGCCCGGCGAAATCTGGCTGGACGCCCACCTGTTTGAACTGCTACACATCCAGCCCGGCGATCCGGTCGAAGTCGGCTTTGCCGAGCTTCGCGCCACCCGCATCCTGACCGACGAACCCGACCGCTCCGGCGGCTTTGCCGCCTTTACCCCAAGGGCACTGTTCAACCTGGCCGACCTGGCCGCCACCCGGGCCATCCAGCCCGGCAGCCGCGTGCACTATCGCCAGCTGTGGCGCGGCGACGAACCGGCCCTGTCCGCCTATCGCCAGTTGCTGGACAAACAACTACAGCCCCAGCAAAAAATCGACAGTCTCTCCGAAGGCAACCCCACCCTGCATGACGCACTGGAGCGTGCCCGCCAGTATCTGGGGCTGGCCAGCCTGGCCGCCATCCTGCTGGCCAGCGTCAGCATTGCCCTGTCGGCCGGCAACTTTGCCGCCAAGCGCTACGACCACGCCGCCCTGCTGCGCTGCTTTGGCCTGTCGCGCCGACATACGCTGCTGGTATTCCTGCAACAACTGGTACTGATCGGCCTGTGCGCCAGCCTGCTGGGCATTGCACTGGGCTGGCTGGCACAGCAACTGCTGTTCAACGTGCTGGCCGACCTGTTGCCCGCCCATATTCCCGCCGCTGGCTGGAGCGCCGCCCTCACCGCCCTGCTTACCGGCATGGTCAGCCTGCTCGGTTTTGGCCTGCCACCGCTGATCGGGCTGGGGCAGATTCCGCCCCTGCGCGTACTGCGCCGCAACCTGCAGCCGGTCCCCATGGCCGCCTGGCTGGTCTACCTGTTGTCGCTGCTGGCACTGGGCCTGCTGATGTGGCAACTGAGCCTTGATCCGCAACTCACCGCCATCCTGCTTGGCGGCGGCCTGCTGGCGGCCCTGCTGCTGGGCACCACGGTCTATCTGGGCTATCGCACACTGGCGCAAAAACTGGCCGGCCGGCGACTGGCCTGGCGACTGGGGCTGGGTCACCTGCTGCAAAAGCCCCTGCTCGCCGTGGGCCAGAGCCTGGCCTTTGCCCTGATCCTGTTTGCCATGGCCCTGATTGCCCTGCTGCGCGGCGAGCTGCTGGGCAACTGGCAGGCACAGTTGCCGCTGGAAGCACCCAACCATTTTGCCTTCAACATCATGCCCGGCGAGCGTGCGGCGGCCAGCGACTGGCTGCAGCGCCATAGCCCCAACGTGGCCAACTTTTACCCCATGACGCCCGGCCGCCTCACCCACATCAACGGCGAACCGGTACTCGACCGCCTCGCCCCCGACTCCAAGGCCCTGCCCACTGTGCAGCGCGACCTCAACCTGACCTGGAGCCACGACCTGCCCGACGCCAACGATCTGGCCAACGGCCTGTGGTGGAGCGAACAGGCAACCGACGAGGGTGTGCTCATTTCCATGGAGCAGGAACTGGCCGAACGCCTGGGCGTGCTGATTGGTGACGAAGTCAGCTTCAATATTGGCGGGCAGATCATCCACAGCCGCGTGCACAACCTGCGCACCGTAGACTGGGGCAGCATGCAGCCCAACTTCTTTGTCATCTTTGCCCCGCACAACCTGCCGGCCCTGCCACACAGTTTTATCACCAGCTTCTACCTGCCCCCCGACCGGACCGGCGAGCTGGCCGGGTTCAGCCAGCAATTTCCGGCAGTCAGCCTGCTGCGCATCGACGCCATCCTCAACCAGCTGCGCAGCATCCTGCAGCAGGTCACCCTGGCCGTCGAATTCATCCTGCTGTTTGTACTGGCCGCCGGACTGGCCGTGCTGCTGGCCGGCGTACAAAGCACCCTGGCCAGCCGTATCCATCAAGGCGCCCTGCTACGCGCACTGGGCAGCGACCGCCGCCTGCTCAGGGCAATCAGCCGCTATGAATTTGCCACGCTGGGCGTTACCAGCGGCCTGCTGGCCTGGCTGGCCTGCGAACTGAGCAGCCTGCTGCTGTACCGGCTGGTCTTCAAGCTCGACTGGCAGCTGCACCCCTGGCTGGCCTTGCTGCCACTGGCCGGAGCCCTGCTGGTACTTGCCGCCGGCCGTCTGGGCACCCGCAGCATACTGCGCAGCAGCCCGCTGCAAATCCTGCGTGGAAACTAGACCATGACCGACACACCCTGCCCCTGCTCGCCCGACAAAACACTGGCCAGTTGCTGCGGCCGCTACCACCAGGGCGAGAAAGCCCTGGGCGCGGTCGAGCTGATGCGCTCGCGCTACAGCGCCTTTGCGCTGGGCCTGACCGACTACATCCGCGACACCACCCACCCCGCCCAGCAGGGCGGACTGGATATGGACGACATCGCCGCCTGGAGCCACAACAGCCGCTGGCTGGGGCTGGTCATTCATGCCGATGCACCGCTCCCGGTGCGGCCGCCCCGGCACAGCGTCGAGTTCACCGCCCACTGGCAGGACGCCAGCGGCCAGCACCACCAGCACCACGAAACCTCGCTGTTTGTGCGTTTCAAGGGCCGCTGGTACTTCATCCAGCCACACTGACAGCCCCGGATGCGGCATATTCATACAAAAGTTTGACCCGGCCGCCCCGCTGCCCCCTGTTTTGCGTCATAATCGTCCCGATGTCACGACGGCAGTCATGCCTTAAGGAGTTCAAATGCAACTGAAAAACCTACTTGTGGTGATCGACCCCACCAGCAAAGACAAGCAACCTTCCCTGCAACGCGCCAGCCTGGTCGCCGAACGCACCGGTGCCGCCGTCGAACTGCTGATTTGCGATCACAACTCGGCCCTGGAAGACGGTTTTTTCACCGACCGTGCCGCCCAGCAACGCGCCCGTACCGCCCTGCTCGCCGAACGCCTGGACTGGCTCGAAGAGCTGGCCAAACCCCTGCGTGACAAGGGCATCACCGCCACCTGCAAGGTACGCTGGGGCAAGCCGCTGTATGACGAAATCGTTGCCCACGTTACCGAAAGCAAGCCCGACCTGGTCTTCCGCAACGCCACCAGCCACGGCACCCTGCAGCGCCTGCTATTCAACAACACCAGCTGGCAGCTGATCCGCCGCTGCCCGGCCCCGCTGTGGCTGGTACGCGACGGCAACTGGCAGGGCCAGAAAGCCACCGTAGCCGTTGACCCCGTGCACGCCGCCGACAAGCCCGCTGCCCTCGACCACCGCCTGATCGAAGCCAGCCTGCTGCTGGAACAGAGCGGCATGCAGATCGACTACGTGCACAGCTACAACCCGCTGCCCAAAACCCTGGTACTCGAAGCCGAACTGGTTCTGGCCTACGACGACTACCTGGCCAGCGCCGAACAGCGCCACAAGGACGCTTTCGCCGAGCTGTTTGCCCAGTACCCGGTCAAACCCGACCAGCAGCACCTGCTCAAGGGCGTGCCTGAAGAGTCCATCCCGCGCTTTGTCGAAGACAACAACGTAGACCTGCTGATCATGGGTGCCATCTCCCGTGGCAGCCTGGAAAACGCCCTGATCGGCAACACGGCCGAGCGCGTACTGGAAAACTCCGACTGCGACCTGCTGGTCATCAAGCCTGCATAACGCCTGTCACCCCGGCCCTGCCCGCCAGGGCCGGTTTCCTCCGGCAACCGCCGCGACAATCCGTTTTTTTAGCCCGCCATGATCCTGCTTGCCTGTGCCATCGCCGCCAGCGTGGCCGTCTCTGTCCTGCTTAAACTGGCCCGCCGCTTTCAGCTACAGATTGCCCAGTCGATACTGGTCAACTACCTGATTGCCAGCGGCCTGACCCTGTACCTGCTCAAACCCGCACCCGCCGCCCTGCTGCAATCCGGTGCGCACTGGCCGCTGCTGGCCAGCCTCGGCATCCTGCTGCCCGCTGTATTCCTGATCATGGCCGCCGCCGTAGACCGCGCCGGCATCGCCCGCAGCGACGCCGCCCAGCGCCTGTCACTGGTACTGCCCCTGCTGGCCGCCTTTCTGTGGTTTGGCGAACAGGC
The DNA here is from genome assembly GCA_964625365.1 of uncultured Thiopseudomonas sp. Classification (GTDB taxonomy): domain Bacteria; phylum Pseudomonadota; class Gammaproteobacteria; order Pseudomonadales; family Pseudomonadaceae; genus Thiopseudomonas. The sequence goes on from CAZVDA010000053.1 coordinate 7,368, forward strand.
CGACCCCGCCAAACTGCTGGGACTGGGCCTGGCCCTGTTCGCACTGGCCGGCCTGATCCACCGCGACGAAAGCAGCGAACAACGCAAGGGCGGCTGGCTGTTGCTGCCTGCCGTGTGGGCCGGCTACGGCATCATCGACATCGGCTTCAAGCAAATGGCCAAAACCGGCACCGGCTTTCCCGCCATCCTGCTGGCCAGCTTCGTACTGGCCGGACTGCTGCTGGGCGGCTGGCTATGGCTGCGCAAAACCCGCTGGCACCTGCCCAGCCTGGCCGCCGGCGTGCTGCTGGGCGCCCTCAACTTTGCCAACATCTACGCCTACATCCGCGCCCACCAGAGCCTGCCCGACAACCCCGCACTGGTCTTCACCGCCATGAACATCGGCGTCATCGCGCTGGGTAGCCTCAGCGGCCTGCTGCTGTTTCGCGAACGCCTCAGCAGCGTCAACTTCGCCGGCCTGATCCTTGCCGGTGCCGCCATCCTGCTACTGATGCCACCACTCTAAACAGCAGACCCGCCCCTGTAGGAGCGGGCTTGTCCCGCGACCCGGCTTGTCCCGCGGCCCGGGGCTTGCCTGGAAAATCAAAGATAAACCGCATCCCAAAATGGATATTGCCGCAAGTTTGTGCATAAGGCTGCCCGCAACGGGTTGGCTACTATGTATCGGGCTACTGCAGCCAGATCCTCTTCACGGCGTATTGCCCGGTCATAAAACCCTCTATGCCATACCCGTTCGCAAAGCCCTGCTTCACTGCGTACCGCCTTGGCAGATAGCGACTTCATTCTGGCCACAAGTCCGGCGAGCTGATCCTCTTCGCCCAGTTGAACCAGCCAGTGAGCATGATCCGGCATCAGCGCATAACAAAGCAGACGGGAATCCTGTAACGCCCTGGAGCTGGTAAACGCCCGACAAGCACTTGCCGCCTCAATCCAGCCGGCAAAGATTCTTTTCCTGCCATGCGTGCGCGACACCACATGATAAACCTGCCCCGCTACAGAATAGCGGCCCTTGCGCAGCTGGCTTTGTCCTGACCCCGGCATCCTTGCCTCCTTGTTATCCGTTTTTCTGCAAATTTACTTACGTGTCGCCAGTCGCCAGTCGCAGGGCAAGCCTGCTCCTACCCCCCTGTACCGCGACATAAGGCTTACCCTGTAAGAGCGGGCTTGCCCCGCGACACAAGACTTACCCTGTAGGAGCGGGCTTGCCCCGCGACACAACACTTACCCTGTAGGAGCGGGCTTGCCCCGCGACACAAGACTTACCCTGTAGGAGCGGGCTTGCCCCGCGACCTTGCGTGTCGCCAGTCGCAGGCAAGCCTGCTCCTACACGGTTTTGAAACGCGCCAGCAGGCTGTTGAGCTGCTGCATGTTTTTGCGGATCTCGCGGCTCACCTCCACGGTCGCCTCGGCATCCTCGCTGGTCTGGCGGGCAACATTCATGATGTTCACCACCGACGCATCCATTTCCGCCGCCACATGGCTCTGCTCCTCCGCCGCAGTGGCAATCTGGCTGCTCATATCGGTAATCCGGCCCGCCGACATCAGGATATGGTCCAGCACCGCATCCGCCGCCGCCGTGCTTTCCACCGTCTCGCGGGCCTGGTTGCGGCTCTGCTCCATCATCTCGGTCGAGCGCAGCGCCTGATTCTGCAAACGCTCCACAATCACGCGAATTTCCTCGGTGGATGTCTGGGTACGCTGCGCCAGACTGCGCACCTCGTCCGCCACCACCGCAAAGCCACGGCCCTGCTCGCCGGCCCGTGCCGCCTCGATGGCCGCGTTCAGCGCCAGCAGGTTGGTCTGCTCGGCAATGCCGCGAATCACCTGCATCACCTGCCCCACCTCGCGGCTGTCATCCTGCAGCTGCTGCATGTCGCGCGCGCCCTGCTCCACCTGGTCGGCCAGCCGGGTAATACTGGCAATGGTCTGGGTGACCACCGCACGGCCATTTTCGGCCTCATCGCGTGCCTTGCCGGCCAGCTCGTCGGTAACCGTGGTGTTTTGCGCCACCTCGTGAACCGTCGCCGCCATTTCGTTCATCGCCGTGGCCATCTGGTCCAGCTCCATATGCTGGGTCTGCACGCCACGGGTGGTGTGCTCCAGATGCTCCACCACCGTCGCCACCGCCTCCGTCACCTCGGCCGTGGCCTGTCCCACATTGGCGATCAGCTGGCCCACCTGCCCGGTCATCTCGTTATAGGCGGCATACATCTGGCCAATCTCGTTATCTGCCACATCAATGTCCAACCGACGTGAAAAATCCCCCTGCGCCACCTGCAGCAGCGATTCACGCAGCAGCTGAATCTTCGTCATCAACACCGTCAGGCCAAACATCCGCCCCAGCGTCACCAGCAGCAAAATGCTCACCGTCGAACCAAACGCCACCACCAGCTGCTTTTTGCCCTCGGCCTGCGCCACGGACTCCATCATCATCACCGCTGCGTTCATTTCCTTGAGCACCACCTGCGACTGCCCGTGAATGGCCGCCAGACTGTCGGCACTGCCCTTGTCCAGATACTCCATGATCGCCGCACGATAGTTCGTCCACAGCTGCTCCACCTGCTCCAGCTGGCGACGGATTTCCGGCACCGCTACCGGCTCGATGCCGCGCTCCTTGTTGCCCTGCAACAGCGACTTATGCGCCGCCTCGAACACCGCCATGGTGGCCAGCACCGTCTCGCGTTTCTCCAGCCCCTGGCCGGTCAGCAAGGCCTCCTTGGCCGTTTTCTGGCTCAGCATGCGCTGCGCCCCCGCCACGTTGATACTGGTCGCGTCATTGCTGAACGACAGCAACAAATGCCCCGCCACCACCACCGCAAAAAAAGCGATCAGGCTGTACGACAGCAAAAACTGCTTGTCCAGACTGCGCACACCCACACCGCGCAACGTCGCCTGAATCACACTCGCAATAAACTCTCTCATGATGTATTCCTTCCCTATCACGGGCCTGTTTAATCATCCAGTCTGGCTTGCACCGGCAAACTGTCGCCCCGTGCACGCTGGCATTATGCTCAATCATGGACACAAAACCCCTGCACAGATCATTTTTCTGGCACGCCGTCAAAAAAACAACCAGGCGCACGTCCGCCAGACACAGCAAATAACGCGCCAACTTCTGAAAAATACCCAAAAAAACCGCCATGCTGCAGACCGCAGCCTTTCCCACTAGAATGCCCGCATTCGCAACCGTCGCCACAAGGACTTGCCCATGACCCGCAAACTGCTCACCGCCGAAGGCTACGACCGCCTCAAGGCCGAACTCGGCTACCTGCTGCGCGAGCACCGCCCCGAAATCACCGCCATTGTCAGCTGGGCCGCCAGCCTCGGCGACCGCTCGGAAAACGCCGACTACCAATTTAACAAGAAAAAACTGCGCGAAATCGACCGCCGCATCCGCCACCTCACCAAGCTGTTCGACGTCGCCGAGCGCATCGAATACAACCCCGTCCAGCAAGGCAAAGTCTACTTTGGTGCCTGGTGCGAACTGGAAAACGACCACGGCGACACCCTGCGCTTTCGCATCGTCGGCGACGAAGAAGTCTACGGCGCCAAAGACCACATCTCGCTCAAATCCCCCATGGCCCGCGCCTGCCTCGGCAAAAGCCTCGACGACGAAGTGGTAGTACACACCCCCGAAGGCGAAAAACACTGGTACATCACCCACATTACCTATCAGGACCCGGCCAGCGCCGAATAACCCCGCACCATCGCCCGTTATTCCGCCCGCCAAGGCCACCCCGGCACAAGGACACCCCATGACCGACTGGACCCCCAACCCCGAACACACCACCGCCTTCATCACCCGCTGGCAACCGGGCGGCGGCAGCGAACGCGCCAACTACCAGCTCTTTTTGCTGGAACTGTGCCAACTGCTCGACCTGCCCACCCCCGACCCCGCCAGCGACGACACCCGCGACAACGCCTATGTATTCGAGCGCCGCGTCA
>CAZVDA010000054.1:0-11282 GCA_964625365.1 uncultured Thiopseudomonas sp.
CGGGTCAGCGGGCCATCCTGCCACCAGGTGCCGTCAGCACCAATCAGGTGGCGACCAACCAGGTCGGTGGCACTCAGGTCATCGTGACAGGCAACGGTATACAGGGGCAGGTTCAGCGTGTGCGCCATGTACTGGACAAAACGGGTTTTACCGCAGCCGGTCGGGCCTTTGATCAGCGCAGGCAGGCCGTGTTTCCAGGCTTGCAGGAACAGCTCTTCCTCGTTGGCAACCTGTTGGTAAAAGGGCGGTGCGTATGACATGGTTAATTCCTACCTGAATGCTTGGTTGTTAGCCAGCTTAGCGCTCCGGTGACGGGGGACTCAAGCGCGCCCCAGACGCCAACTTGATTCCTATCAAGGTCAAACCGGATGTGCATTCTCTAGCATCTGCTCTAGCCAATACGAATGTTAACGCCGATTTAATCTTCAGCCGGTCATTGGTGCGAAAAGTTCGAGCTGGCTAAAGATATGTGCCGCCATAACACCAAACCTCCAGGAGAGATCATTATGAATATGACGACTCGCAAGATTGTAACGGGTGCGTTTGCAACCGCATCGCTACTGAGCCTGTCCATTGCGACAGTCTACGCCGACAACACCAAGACATCTGATCCAGAAGCCGCCTACAAGGGCGCATCCTCTGCGATTGATATGTCCGATGCCAAGATTGTACGCACCGCCGGTGCTCCGGACCTGACTGATGAAGAGTTTTCACGTGCCCGCGAAATTTACTTCCAGCGTTGCGCCGGCTGTCACGGTGTGCTGCGCAAGGGTGCCACCGGCAAGCCGCTGACCCCAGATATTACTCAGGCGCGTGGCCAGGCGTATCTGGAAGCACTGATCACCTACGGTTCGCCAGCGGGTATGCCCAACTGGGGTACCTCCAACGAGCTGAGCCCGGAACAGATCACGCTGATGGCTAATTACATCCAGCATACGCCACCGACTCCGCCAGAGTGGGGCATGTCCGCCATGAAGGACAGCTGGAAGGTGATCGTGCCGCCCGAAAAGCGCCCGACCAAACAGATGAACAAGCTGGACCTGCCCAATCTGTTCTCCGTCACCCTGCGTGACGACGGCAAGATTGCCCTGATTGACGGCAACAGCAAGAAAATCGTCAAAACCATCAACACCGGCTATGCGGTACACATTTCCCGCATGTCCGCTTCGGGCCGTTACCTGATGGTGATTGGCCGTGACGCCAAGATCGACATGATTGACCTGTGGATGAAAGACCCCGATGTGGTTGCCACCATCAAGGTCGGCATTGAGGCCCGTTCGGTGGAAACCTCCAAATTCAAGGGCTACGAGGACAAGTACGCGATTGCTGGTGCTTACTGGCCGCCGCAGTACACCATTATGGACGGTGAGACCCTAGAGCCGCTGCAGATCGTGTCCACCCGTGGCATGACGGTGGGTAGCCAGGAGTATCACCCCGAGCCGCGCGTAGCAGCGATTATTGCTTCGCACGAGCATCCCGAGTTTATTGTCAACGTCAAGGAAACCGGCCGCATCCTGCTGGTCAACTACGAAGACATCAACAACCTGACCGTGACGACCATCGGCGCTAACCTGTTCCTGCACGATGGCGGCTGGGACAGTACGCACCGCTACTTCATGACCGCCGCCAACGAGTCCAACCAGGTGGCCGTGGTGGATTCCAAAGAGCGCCGTCTGGCTGCGCTGGTTGACGTGGGCCGTATTCCGCACCCAGGCCGTGGCGCCAACTTTACCCACCCGAAATTTGGTCCGGTGTGGGCCACCAGCCACCTGGGCGATGCCACCATCAGCCTGATCGGTACCGACCCTGAAGGCCATCCAGACAATGCCTGGAAAGTGGTTGAGACGTTGCAGGGACAGGGCGGCGGTTCGTTGTTCGTGAAAACCCACCCGAAATCCAACCATCTGTACCTGGATACCACCTTCAACCCGGACGCCAAGATCAGCCAGTCTGCCGCGGTGTTTGACATCAACAATCTGGACGCCGGTTACACCGTGCTGCCGATTGCCGATTGGGCCAATATTGAAGGCGGCGTGAAGCGTGTACTGCAGCCTGAGTACAACTTGGCCGGTGATGAGGTCTGGTTCTCGGTCTGGAGCCAGCAGGATGAAGTGTCCGCCATTGTGGTGGTGGATGACAAAACGCTGAAGCTCAAGAAAGTGATCAAGGACAAGCGTTTGATCACTCCGACCGGTAAATTCAACGTAAACAATACCCAACACGACGTCTACTAAGTAGACTGGCAGGGCGGGTGATGTACCCGCCCCTTTTAATGCCTTGAGGATGAATTATGAAAAAAATATTGATTCCCCTGTTTTCAGTGGCTGCCCTGGTCGCTTTCCAGAACGCCAGCGCTGCTGAGGCAGAAGATTTGTTGAAAACCAAAGCGTGCCTGGCTTGCCACAGTGTGGAAAACAAGCTGGTGGGTCCTTCTTACAAAGAAGTGGCTGCCAAGCACGATGGTGAAGAGGGTGCAGTAGCCACCGTTGCCGCCAGCATCAAGAACGGCAGCTCCGGCGTATACGGCCCGATCCCTATGCCGCCCAACGCTGTAACCGAAGAAGAGGCCACGATCCTGGCCGAGTGGGTTTTGTCCCAGAAGTAAGGGTGCCTGCAAAAACGCCATGGACAGCCTGCGCTTCCATGGCGTTTTTTTATGCCTGCTTGGTGTATAAACCGGTTAGTGCAGCTTCATTTTGGGGTGGGTGCGCTTGCCGATACGGTCGCTGAGCATCAGCAACAGGGTGCGGAAACGTCCATACAGCACCATCTGGTGCATGCGGTACAGCGAGATATAGAACATGCGCGCGGTCCAGCCCTCAAGGTTGACGTTGTGCATGAAGCCGCCCATCAGGTTGCCGACGGCGGTAAAGCTGGACAGTGAGATCAGCGAGCCGTAGTCACGGTAGCGATAGTGGGGCAGGGGCTTGCCCTGCAGGCGCAGTGCCAGTGAACGGGCCAGCAGTTCGGCCTGCTGGTGGGCGCTTTGGGCACGCGGCGGTACATTGCGCTCGCTGCCCGGCTCCAGCGGACAGGCAGCGCAGTCACCCATGGCAAAAATATTTGGATCGCGACTGGTTTGTAGGGTGCTGTCCACCACCAGTTGGTTAATGCGATTGCTTTCCAGTCCGTCCAGTTCGCTCAGAAATTGCGGCGCGCGTACGCCGGCTGCCCATACCTTGAGCGTGGCCGGAATCAGCTCGTCGTCGGCGGTGATAAAACCGTCGGCGGTCACTTCTTTGACCTGCGCCCCCAGTCGTACCTTGACGCCCAGCTTGAGCAGTTCTTGGTGGGCGGTGCTGGCCAGCGTGTCAGACAGCGCCGGCAAGATGCGTGGTCCGGCCTCCAGAATACTGATATGCATGTTTTCCGGACGGATGTGATCCAGCCCGTAATCGGACAGCATTTTGGCGGCGTTGCGCAGCTCAGCGGCCAGCTCAACCCCAGTCGCGCCGGCACCGACAATCGCCACGCTGACTTGCTCGTTGTCTGTGTCACGGGCGTGGGCGCTGAGGTATTCGCCCAGCAGGCGCTTGTGGAAGTGCTGGGCATTTTGCAGGCAGTCGAGAAAAATACAGTGCTCGCTGGCACCTAAGGTACCAAAGTCGTTGGTCAGGCTGCCGACTGCCAACACCAAAGTGTCGTACTGGATGCTGCGAGCGGGCACCAGTTGCTGGCCTTGTTCGTCAAGGGTGGCAGCCAGGTCGATGGTTTTCGCCGTGCGGTCAAGGCCGGTGAAACGGCCCAACTGGAAGTCAAAATGGTTCCACTTGGCCTGTGCCAGGTAGTTGAGCTCGTTATCGGTGGTATTGAGTGAGCCAGCCGCCACCTCATGCAGCAGCGGTTTCCAGATATGGGTGAGGTTGGCGTCAACCAGGGTGATGCGGGCTTGTTTGCGTTTGCCAAGCGTGCGGCCCAGTCGGGTGGCCAGTTCCAGCCCGCCGGCGCCGCCGCCGACAATGACGATGTGATGCAACATGGAAGTCTCCTTGGGATGTTTCAAGCATGAATCAGGGGCGGCCAGCCGGATACTGTACTTTGTCAGGACTGTGGTGCTGATTGCGTAGCAGGCAAAGGGTAGCACAGGCGAGCCAGGCTGTCCGAAACATGTGGGACCAGCCGTTCGGGGGTGGCACCGGTTTGCCAGGGCACGGCGGCCAGTAGTGGAGCAGGCATGCGTTGTTGCAGGCTGTGCAGGTTGTCCCGGGCGCGGTCCATGCGGGGATCAATCTGGTTGGCAATCCAGCCGGCCAGCGGCAGGCCGTCATTGAGTATGGCTTCGGCACTGAGCAGGGCATGGTTGATGCAGCCCAGTTTCATGCCCACCACCAGAATCACCGGCAGTTGCAGTGCAATGGCCAGATCCGAGAGGTTTTCCTGGTCGTTGAGGGGCACCCGCCAGCCGCCGGCCCCTTCAATCAGGCACAGGTCTGCCCGGTAATCCAGTATGTGTTGCACCTGCTGTTGCAGTGTCTGTACCTGCAGGGTTACGCCGGCATCGGCGGCGGCTAGATGCGGTGCGATGGCCGGTGCAAAGGCATGCGGGTTGAGCTGTACATAGGGAATCTGGATGCTGCACTGTCCGGCCAGGCTGAGGGCGTCACTGTTGCGCAGACCGTCGGGCGTGGGGCATGAGCCGGAGGCAACCGGTTTGCAGGCCAGGGTACTGAGGCCCTGTTTGCGTGCTGCCGCCAGCAGGGCGCAGGCGATGGTGGTTTTGCCGGCATCGGTATCGGTGCCGGCAATAAAGTAGGCGCCGGGCCTTGGTAGGGGGTTCATGGTTACCCTGCAGGAAAAAAAGACAACCGGCAAAGGCTGGCCGGTTGCGACAGGTTGACGTAGATGGTACACCCCCTGGCGGGAAGATGTCTGCATCTGGCTGGTTTTCAGCGCTGATGGCGGCGGATCGGCTGCTGTTGGAGTACGGAGCTGGCCGGCCCGGTTGCCCGGCACAAGGGCCGGGCAACCGGGCGCAGGGTCAGTCCTGTTTGTGGCTGATGCGGCCGTTGAGCAGGGTGTAGCGGACGCTGGCGGGCAGGTGATGGCCAAGGAACGGGCAGTTGTTGCCGCGTGACAGCCAGTGTTCGCCGGCCAGGGTGCGGCCTTCGGGGTCGAACAGCACCAGATCGGCACGGGCTCCTACGCTCAGGGTGCCGGCGTTGAGGCGCATGGCCTGTGCGGGGCCGCTGGTCAGGCGCTCGATCGCGGTGTTCAGGTCCAGTACGCCTTCCTGGACCAGACTCATGGCCAGCGGCAACATCAGTTCGATGCTGCTGATGCCCGGTTCGGTGGCGGCGAACGGGTCGCGCTTGGCATCCACTTCGTGGGGCTGGTGGTGGCTGGCAATGGCGCTGATCACGCCGCTGCGTACCGCTTCACGCAGGCCCTCGCGGTCCTCCAGCGAGCGCAGCGGCGGCAGCACATGGTACAGGCTGGAGAAATCCAGCAGCGCTTCGTCGGTCAGGATCAGCTGGTACAGCGCCACATCGGCGGTGACCGGCAGGCCGCGCTGTTGTGCCTTGGCGATCAGGCGTGCACCACGGGCAGTGGTGATCTGGCTGAAGTGGGCGCGAACGCCGCTTTGTTCCACCAGCAGCAGGTCGCGGGACAGGGCTACTGTTTCTGCGGTTTCCGGAATGCCGCCAAGGCCGCGGAAACTGGCGGCCGCCCCTTCGTGGGCAATGCCGCCGTCGGCCAGTTCACGGTCCTGGGGCTGGAAGATTACGGTCAGGTCAAAGGTGGCGGCGTATTCCAGCGCATGGCGCAGCAGGCGGTTGTTGGCCAGCGGCACCAGGCCGTTGGTGAATGCCACGCAGCCGGCATCGCGCAGGGTAACCAGCTCGGCCAGATGTTCGCCGGTCAGTTCGCGGGTCAGTGCGCCCAGCGGATAGACGCGGGTGGCCCCATGGTCACGGGCCTGATCGAGGATCAGTTCGGCCACGGCAGGCGTGTCCAGTACCGGTCTGGTAAAGGGTGTGCAGCACAGGCTGGTGATGCCGCCGGCCGCTGCAGCGCGGGTTTCGCTGGCAATGTTGCCCTTGCGGCCGTAGCCCGGTTCGCGCAGCGAGGCGTTGATGTCCACCAGGCCGGGGGCGGCAATCAGGCCGCGTGCGTCAATTAGTTGCTCGACCGAGAAACCGGAGGGCCTGTCGCCCAGTGCGGCGATCTTGCCGCCTTCGATAAAAATATCGCAGATCCGGTCGGTCTGGCTGGCCGGATCAATCAGGCGGGCACCGCTGATCTGGATACGCATTAGTGGGCCTCCTGTTGCATGGCCTTGTCGGCATCAAGCTGGCGTTGTTCGTTCTGGCCGCTCATGGTCATGGACAGTACTGCCATGCGCACGGCAATGCCGTAGGTGACCTGGTTGAGAATCATGGCGCGCGGGCTGTCGGCCACGCTGGACTCGATTTCTACGCCACGGTTGATGGGGCCGGGGTGCATGACGATGGCTTCGGGATGGGCCAGCGCCAGACGCTGTTCGCTCAGGCCGAACAGGCGGTAAAACTCGCCTTCGCTGGGCAGCAGGCCCGAGCGCATGCGCTCGCGTTGCAGGCGCAGCATGATGATGACGTCCACGTCTTTGAGTCCCTGTTCGACATTGGTGTAAACATTGACGCCATATTGCTCCAGCCCCACCGGCAGCAGGGTTTTGGGCGCAATCACGCGGATGTCGGGACAGCCCAAGGTTTTCAGGGCAATCATGTTGGAGCGGGCCACCCGCGAGTGCAGGATGTCGCCAACGATGGCCACTTTCAGCTGGCTGAAGTCACCCTTGTGGCGGCGGATGGTCAGCATGTCCAGCATGCCCTGGGTGGGGTGGGCGTGACGGCCGTCGCCACCGTTGATGATGGCCACATTGGGAGTGACCTGTTCGGCGACAAAGTGGGCGGCACCCGAATCGGCGTGGCGCATGACGAACATGTCGGCGGCCATGGCCTCCAGGGTGCGCAGGGTGTCGGTCAGGGTTTCGCCCTTGCTGGTCGACGACGTGGAAACGTTGAGGGTGATGACGTCCGCCGACAGCCGTTTGGCGGCCAGTTCGAAAGTGGTGCGGGTGCGGGTGGAGTTTTCGAAGAACACGTTGCAGACCGTCATGCCGCGCATCAGCGGGACTTTTTTGACGGCGCGGGCGCCCACTTCAAGGAAAGAGTCGGCGGTGTCGAGGATTTCGGTCAGCAGCTCGCGGGGCAAACCATCCAGCGACAAAAAATGGCGCAAGCGCCCGTGATCGTTGAGTTGCAGGGGGCAGGCGGGAGTCATCTGGGTGGGTACTCTTGTCGGCGTGGAGCGGATAGGGGCGGCCGGAGCCGCCCGCAACAGGTCAGTCGAGTTCGCGCAGCTCGATGGCCAGCGGCTCGGGACCGGTCAATTTTACCCGCTGGTTTTGTTCCAGGGAAAGGGTTGCGCCGACAATATCCGGGCGGATCGGCAGTTCGCGGGCGTTCAGGTCCAGCAGGCACACCAGGGTGACGCTGGCCGGACGGCCATAGTCGAACAGCTCGTTGAGGGCGGCGCGAATGGTACGGCCGCTCATTTGCACGTCGTCAATCAGCACCAGGTGCTGGTCTTCGATGTCGAAGGGCAGCTGGGACGGGCGCACCTGCGGGTGCAGGCCCTTGCGGCTGAAGTCGTCACGGTAGAAGGAAACGTTGAGGATGCCCAGCGGTTCGTTTTCCAGATCCATGGCTTGCAGCAGGGCATTGGCGACCCAGACACCGCCGGTATGGATGCCGACAAAACGCGGGTTGTCGATGCCTTGTTCAGCCAGGTGGCGGTTGAGGCCGGCAGCCATTTCTTCAATCAGGGATGCAGGTTGGGGCAACATGGGACTCTCCTTGCAACAGTAAATGGAACAGTTTTCAGGGTAGCAGAAACGGGCCGGCAGATATTGACCTGTTGCAGGTTTAGGGCTGTGCGTCGAGCCATCCCTGCAGCAACAGGCTGGCCGCCAGCGCGTCTACCGGATTGTCACGAAAATTGCGGCCAAAATCGCCCTGGCGCATGCGCTCGCCCTTGGCCTCGAAGGTGGTTAGCCGCTCGTCATGGGTAAATACCGGCAGGCCGAAGCGGCCATGCAGGCGGTTGGCAAATTTTTGTGCGCGGGCGCTCATGTCGCCGGGGCTGCCGTCCATGTTGAGCGGCAGGCCGACCACCAGGGCATCGGGCTGCCACTCCCTGAGCAGGGCTTCGATTTCTTCCCAGCGGGGAATGCCGTCGCGGGCCTTGAGCTGGCATAGCGGGCGGGCGCTGCGCGTCAGTCCCTGGCCTACGGCTACGCCAATTTGTTTGGTGCCGTAATCAAAGCCGAGTATCAGCCGGACGGACGGAGCTGTCATGAGTGGCCGGCCAGATGGCTGAGCTGTGACAGCTGGATGCCCAGGCTGGCGGTAGCCGCTGCCCGCCTGTCGCCGGCGGGTGTGTCGAACAGGATGGCATGGCTGGCTGGGCAGCTGAGCCAGGTGTTGGTTCCGAGTTCGTCTTCGAGCTGGCCGCCGCCCCAGCCGGCATAGCCCAGGGCGATCAGGTAGTGCTGTGGGCCGTCGCCGCCGGCAATCGCATGCAGGATGTCCTGCGAATTGGTGATGCTCAGTGCGCCGAGGTTGACCGTGCTCTGATACTGGTGGGCGGGCGGGTGCATGACAAAGCCGCGTTCGGTTTGCACCGGGCCGCCCGTGTAAACGGGGATGTTTTCCGTACTGGCCGGCGGTTCTTTGTCCGGTTGCAGTTGTGTCAGTACATCGGCCAGCGTTAGCTCGGTAGGCTGGTTGACAATCAGGCCCATGGCGCCGTCAGGCGTGTGTTCGAACAGGTAGACCAGTGACTGGCCGAAAAACCGGTCCTGTAGCGCGGGCATGGCGATCAGGAAGTGATCAGCCAGTGAAGTAAAGTCGGACATGGCACGGGCTCCTTGGCACAGGCCGGCTACTGGCTGGATAGCCGGTCGCCGCTTTCAAAGCGCCAGGTGCGGATGATTTCCACCTGGTCAAATTGCGCCGCCAGCTCGCCGTAAAACGGCGCAAAGGGGGCGGACAGACGCACGATATCCAGGGCGGCCTGGTCCAGTACCGGCTTGCCGGATGACTCCAGGATCGTCATGCGTTCCAGCGTGCCATCGCTGCGGATGGTAACCAGCAGGCGCAGGCTGCCGTAAATGCGGTTTTTGCTGGCTTCGGACGGGTAGTTTCTGTTGCCGGTGTCTTCTACCTTCTTGCGCCAGTCATCGCGGTAGCGGGCGCTGACATCCCGGCGCGTGCTGGCGGTGTGCTGGTGGCTGATGCGTGGCCGGCTGGCGTATATCTGGCGCTGCTGGCCGTAGGCGGCTTCCAGGCTGGCGATTTCGGCGGCCAGCTGTTCCTGGTCCTGTACGGGGGCCTGCTGCCTGGGATCGGGCGTGGGGTCGGCACGCTGGTCCTGCTCAACCTGGAAGCGGCTTTGCTGGCGCGTGCTGAGTACGGTGCGCTCCGGTGTGGCCGGCTCGGGCGGGCGCAGGGTGCTGGCCTGGCTGACTTCGTTGATGCGCTCGTCCTGCAGGATGGCCTGCTCGGGCGTGCTGGGCGCGGCCTTGTGTTCCAGCGTGCCGCTGCCTTGCTGGTTGGCCTGGGCAATGTAGTCCGCCTTGTCCGGTGCCTTGTCAGTGGCGAAACTGGCCAGGGTGACTTCCAGGCCACGGCTTTGTGCCGGCAGCTCTTGCACGGTAAAGCCCACCCCAAGAATGATGGCGGCATGCAGCAGGCCGGCAATCAGCAGGGTAAAACCAAGGCGGTCGCGGGGCCGGATGTCCGGCTGCAGGTTGGGTGGCAGGCTATCGTTCATGGTTCTGGCAGTCATAAAGGTGGCCGAAGTCTGCCACTGCTTTGCAAGGGATGTCCAGCGCAGCCGCACGGATTGCGCACTGGCGCGCAATACGGCTGCCGCAGGTCAGTGCGTGGCTTTTTTGTCGAGCTTGTGCAGGATGGCCTGCATCAGCTGGCCGGCAATGTTCGTGTCGTAGGCAGCATCGATTTCGCGGATGCAGGTCGGGCTGGTGACGTTGATTTCGGTGAGCTTGTCGCCAATCACGTCCAGACCCACAAACAGCAGGCCGCGCTTGCGCAGCTCCGGGCCGACTGCTTCGGCAATGCGCCGGTCGCTGTCACTGAGTGGCCGGGCGACGCCGCGTCCACCGGCGGCCAGGTTGCCACGGGTTTCGCCACTGGCCGGAATGCGCGCCAGGCAATAGGGCACTGGCTCGCCATTAATCATGAGGATGCGCTTGTCGCCGTCCTTGATGGCCGGCAGGTAGGCCTGCACCATGATCTGGCGGCTGCCGTTGCCGGTCAGGCTTTCCAGAATCACCGACAGATTGGGGTCGTCTTTGCGGTGGCGGAAAATGGAGGTGCCGCCCATGCCGTCCAGCGGCTTGAGGATGATGTCGTCATGTTCGGCGGCAAAGGCGCGAATGATGTCGGTACGGCGGCTGACCAGAGTGCTGGGCGTCAGCTGCGGGAACAGGGTGGCAAACAGTTTTTCATTGCAGTCACGCAGGCTCTGCGCCTTGTTGACCACCAGGGTGCCGGCAGTTTCGGCCATTTCCAGCAATTGGGTGCAGTAGAGAAACTCGCTGTCGAAGGGCGGATCCTTGCGCATCAGGATGACATCCAGCTCGGCCAGAGGGCGGTCCTGTTCATCGCTGAAATCGTACCAGTGCTCCGGGTTGCGATGGACCTGCAGCGGCTTCATGCGGGCGCGGGCTTCGCCCAATGACTGATAGAGATCCTGCATTTCCATATAGTAGAGTTCCCAGCCAAGATCTTGCGCGGCCCACAGCATGGCCAGCGAACTGTCTTTTTTGTAGGAAATGGCGCAAATGGGGTCCATGACAATGCCCAGGCGAATGCTCATAGTTATGCTCTCCGTTAAAATGCCCAGCATTATGCGTGCCTGTGGCACCCCTGCCAACCCTGGCGGGATGCACGGCCTGCCTGCGCGCGTTGAGACATGTGTCAATGAAACCTTAAAGATACGGAGACTTTCTAGATTGCGGTTGAATATTGTGCTAAAAAGACCGTCCGCCCGTATTTGTGCGCATACCCTGCGGGTTTTGTGCCGCCGCGGGACCGAATGGATGCTGGCTGTGTGCCATCTGTGCCGATCCTGCATCCATCCTGCCTTTGGCGCTGCACTCAGCAGGTGCCGGCACTGGACTGCTTAACAACAACTGCAAACTATTGCTACCCACCAACAGTTAGTAGGGCAAACATGGAACAGAATTCAGACGGTTTGAAGGTGATGGTGATCGA
>CAZVDA010000055.1:0-11201 GCA_964625365.1 uncultured Thiopseudomonas sp.
GTGGTGGTGTTCGACAACCTGGCCGGCAAGCTGCACCTGATTGTACTGGCCGATCCAGAGCAGCCGGATGCCTACCAGCAGGCCCAGCAACAACTGGACCAGCTGATGCAGCGCCTGCGCCAGCCGCTGACGCCACGGCTGGGCATTGACCTGGACCGTACCGACTTGCCGGAGCCGGACTTTGTGTCCAGCTTCAGCCGTGAAGCCTTCGAGCAGGCGGTGCAGGATATCCGTGACGACATCCATGCCGGCAATGCCCTGCAGGTGGTGATTTCCCAGCGCATGTCGGTGGACTTCAAGGCAGCACCGATTGACCTGTACCGTGCGCTGCGCTGTTTTAACCCGACGCCCTATATGTACTTCTTTAATCTGGGCGACTTCCATGTGGTGGGCAGTTCGCCCGAGGTATTGGCTCGGGTGCAGGACGGTTTGGTAACGGTTCGGCCGATTGCCGGCACCCGTCCGCGTGGCGCGACCGAGGCCGAGGATCTGGCGCTGGAGCAGGATCTGATGTCGGACCAGAAAGAGCTGTCCGAGCACGAAATGCTGATTGATCTGGGCTGCGCCGATGTGGCACTGGTGGCCGATGCGGCCAGCGTACAGGTGACCGAGCGCATGGTGGTGGAGCGTTATTCCAACGTGATGCACATTGTGTCCAACGTCACCGGCGAGCTGCGGGACGGCCTGAGCGCCATGGATGCGCTGAAGGCGATCCTGCCAGCCGGCACCCTGTCCGGTGCGCCCAAGCTGCATGCGCTGCGTACCATTGATGCGCTGGAACCGGTCAAGCGGGGTATTTACGGTGGTGCGGTGGGTTACTGGGCCTGGAACGGCAATATGGACATGGCGATTGCCATCCGGACTGCCATCATCAAGGATGGCGTTTTGCATGTGCAGGCCGGCGCTGGCATAGTGGCCGACTCCAAGCCTGAAAATGAATGGCAGGAAACCCTTAACAAGCGGCGGGCCATGTTTAAGGCGGTGGCGCTGGCGCAGTAGTTTTTTATGCGCCCGGCTTTGTTTAGGTTTTTGGTGTTGCAGCGGGGTACAGGTTGCGCAGGGTCGCTGCGAGTACGTCCCTGTAAGCTCCATGGCGGCATCCATGCCGCCAAGGCCCTGCTCCACCCCGTTGCCAGGCAGACTCCGTGCAGTACGCCGGTGCTGGTGGGGGAGATTGGTGTTTTAAGGGCGTGCTACGGGTTTGTGTGCAGCGTTGGGGTATGGATTACGCAAACACGCCGCAAGTACGTCCCTGTAGGCTCTGTGTCGCCATCCATGGCGACACAAGGTTTGCTCCACCCATACCCCAACGCTGTCAAAGTTCCGGGTGTGTGTCACGCCCTTAAACGGGTGTGAGATGGGGTTCGGCTTGCACGGTGTTTCAGGCGCATCCGGTGGGGTGGAGTAAAGCCTATGCCGCCATGGATGGCGGCATGGAGCCTACAGGGATGTACTTGCGGCGTCTTTACGTAGCCCCGGCGGATGCAGCCAAACGCAGAACTACAGAATCACAAAATCACGCTGCAAAAAAATTAAATACAGACGACAAGGCATCAAGATGACAAACCAAATTCGAGTAGGCATAGCCGGTTACGGTAACCTGGGGCGCGGTGTTGAAGCCGCCATTGCCCAGTCACCCGACATGGAGCTGGTTGGCGTTTTCAGCCGCCGCGATCCGTTCAGCGTGGAGCCGCTGAATCCTGAAACACCGGTCTATCCCCTGCAGGATGTGGCCAACTTCCAGGACCATGTCGATGTCATGATCCTGTGCGGCGGCTCCAAATCCGACCTGCCGGAACAGGGCCCCTACATGGCCAGCCTGTTCAACACGGTGGACAGCTACGACACCCACGCCAGCATCCCCGAGTACTACAGCAGCGTGGACCAGCCGGCCCGCCAGTCCGGCCATGTGTATCTGCTGTCATGTGGCTGGGACCCGGGCCTGTTCTCCATCAACCGCCTGATGAGCGAAGCCATCTTGCCGCAGGGTGAAACCTATACCTTCTGGGGCAAGGGACTGAGCCAGGGGCACTCTGATGCGGTACGCCGCGTGCCGGGGGTCAAGGCTGGCGTGCAGTACACCATTCCGTCCGAAACCGCCATCGAGCGTGTACGCAGCGGCGAGCGCCCACAGCTGGAAACCCGCGACAAGCATGTGCGCGAGTGCTATGTGGTACTGGAGGACGGTATCAATCCCGACCAGGTACGTGAGGCCATTGTCAGCATGCCCGCCTACTTTGCCGACTACGACACCACCGTGCACTTTATCGATGAAGGCACCTTGCAGGCCGAGCACAATGCCATGCCCCATGGTGGTTTTGTGATCCGCAGCGGCACCAGCGGCCAAAATAATGATCAGGCGATGGAGTTTTCCCTCAAACTGGGCAGTAACCCCGAATTTACCGCCAGCGTACTGGTGGCCTATGCCCGTGCGGTATACAGGCTGGCACGGCTGGGTGATATGGGGGCCAAGACCGTATTCGACATAGCGCCGGGGCTGCTGTCCCCGAAAAGCCCGGCCCAGCTGCGCAAAGAGCTGCTGTAAGGAGTCCGCATGGATATCAAAGAGGCCCTTAACTGGGTAGTGGGCAATCTAGACCTGAGCACCGAGCAGATGGCGACGGTGATGCGCCAGATCATGAGCGGCCAGTGTACCGATGCACAAATCGGCGGCTTTCTGGTCGCGCTGCGCATGAAAAGTGAAAGCATCAGCGAGATTGTCGGTGCGGTGCAGGTGTTGCGCGAGCTGGTCGAGCCGGTGCAGATTGACGCACCGCATCTGGTGGACACCTGCGGTACCGGCGGCGACGGCATGAACATTTTCAATGTGTCCACCGCCGCCGCCTTTGTGGTGGCTGCTGCGGGTGGCCATGTGGCCAAGCACGGCAACCGTGCGGTATCCGGCAAAAGCGGCAGTGCCGACCTGCTGGAAGCGGCCGGTGTCTATCTGGACCTGACGCCTGAACAGGTTGCACGCTGTATTGAAACCGTTGGCGTAGGCTTTATGTTTGCTCCGGCCCATCACGGTGCCATGCGCCACACTGTCGGCCCGCGCCGTGAGCTGGGCCTGCGTACCCTGTTCAATATTCTTGGCCCGATGAGCAATCCCGCGCTGGTGAAAAACCAGGTGATCGGCGTGTTCAGCAAGCAGCTGTGCCGCCCCATGGCCGAAGTCTTGCAACGCCTGGGCAGCGAGCATGTGATGGTGGTGCATGCCCAGGACGGCATGGACGAGATCAGTCTGGGGGCACCGACCCACGTCGCCGAGCTGAAAGATGGCGAAGTGCGCGAATACCGCATCCAGCCGGAAGATTTCGGCATCAACAGTCAGTCGCTGATTGGCCTGGAAGTGGAGGATGCCAGGGCATCCTGTGAGCTGATCCGTGATGCCCTGCAGGCCCGCGAGCTGCCCTATGCCCACAAGGCGGCGGACATGATCGCGCTCAATGCGGGAGCCGCCCTCTATGTCTGTGGTATTGCAGCCAGTCTCAAGGAAGGCGTGGCGCGGGCCCATGACACTATTTATACCGGGCTGGCACTGGAAAAACTGACCGAGCTGATATCCTTTACATCCGTTTTCAGGCAGGAGTCGCGGACATGAGCATCCCAACCGTTCTGGAAAAAATCATTGAACGCAAGCGTGAAGAAGTCGCCCAGCGCCGCCGTGTAGTCGGGCTGGACGAACTGGAGCGCCAGGCGGCGGCCGCCGATCCGGTACGCGGTTTTGCCCGCGCCCTGCAGGAGCGGGTTGCAACCCGCCAGCCGGCGGTGATTGCCGAAATCAAAAAGGCGTCACCCAGCAAGGGTGTGTTGCGTGAAGATTTCCGGCCTGCCGAAATAGCTGCCGGCTATGCGGCCGCCGGTGCCACCTGCCTGTCGGTGTTGACCGATATCGACTTTTTTCAGGGCGCTGACCGTTACCTGCAGGAAGCCCGCACCGCCTGCAATCTGCCGGTGATCCGCAAGGATTTCATGATAGATCCTTACCAGATTGTCGAAGCCCGTGCGCTGGAGGCCGACTGTGTGCTGCTGATTGCCGCCTGTCTGGATGATGTCCAGTTGCAGGAGCTGGCCGCGGTTGCTAAAGAGCAGCAGCTGGATGTGCTGGCCGAGGTGCACGATGGTGACGAGCTGGAGCGGGTGCTGAATGTGCTGGATACCCCGCTGGTGGGCATCAACAACCGCAACCTGCACACCTTCGAGGTATCGCTGGCTACCACGCTGGAGCTGCTGCCGCGCATTCCGCGCGACCGTCTGGTGATTACCGAGAGCGGTATCCTGCAGCGTGCCGACGTGGACCTGATGCACATCAACAACGTTTATGCGTTTCTGGTTGGCGAAGCCTTTATGCGTGCCAAGGAGCCGGGCGCGGAGCTCAAACGGCTGTTTGGACTGGCCTGACCGGTGGCAGGGCATACGGCGGGTATCTGTATGCCCGTTGCTACAGGGCTGGATGGCCTGCGGGTAAAAATCGCTCAGTCGCGCTGAATGTCACGGACCAGGTAGGACAGCGCCTTGCCCAGTTCGGCGGCCGCATCCGGACGGCGCACAATGCGCAGCAGGGGTTCCTGCTGGCTTTCGTGCAGGATCACGCAGTCGGGCTGACGATTTTTGCACTGATAGTCGAAAAAAGGATTCAGTCCGTACACCTGCAGGGAGCGGTTTCTGACCTGCAGCCTGCCGCCCTCGTCCTGGCGCTCTTCACGAATGTGTAACACGCCCTTGTCCGGTACCTGCACGCTGAACAGGAAATCCTGTGGCTGTGGCTGGCCAATCTGGTAACCGCGCAGCAGGGCATGTTGGTTCAGCAGGCTGTTGACCTGTGCCAGCAGGGCGGTACGCTCGCTGGTCGTGGCATGCTGTTGCTTGAGCCGATTCAGGTAACCATCGCGCTCTGTATTTTCCAGAGCGGATGTTTCGGCAAGGGCGGATAGGGCCAGGGCGGTGGTGCAGGCAAACACAAATGAACGAAACATGGGCAGATCCTTGTCGTATGACGGGGTTGAACAGGCCAAGCATAAGGCATAGCAGATGAAAAACCCTAGACCTGCCGCTCAAACCGGAACGCGGACATGAAAATCCCCTGGCTGGCTGGGCTGACCGGCGGAATTGGCAGTGGTAAAAGCGCAGCAGCGGCCTGTTTTGCCGCCCGTGGTGTACATGTGGTGGATGCCGATGATGCCGCACGCTGGGTGGTGGAACCGGGCACGCCCGGCCTGCAGGGGCTGGTGGCGCTGTTTGGTGAACAGATATTAGAAGCCGATGGCCGGCTGGACCGCGCTGCGTTGCGTGCGTTGATTTTTGCCGATGCCTGCAAGCGCTTGCAGGTGGAGCAGCTATTGCATCCGCTGATCCGCCAGGCCATCGACGACAATCTGGCTACTGCCGGCTCCGACTATGCCATTTTGGTGTCGCCGTTGTTGATCGAGCGCGGCCAGTACCGGCGCGTACAGCGGGTGCTGGTGGTGGATGTGCCGGAATCGCTGCAGTTACAGCGGGTGTTGCAGCGTGATGGCGTGGATGAGGCACAGGTGCGGGCCATTCTTGCCAGTCAGCTGGCGCGTGACGAGCGTCTGCGCCATGCCGATGACGTGATCTGCAACGACGGCACGCTGGACGCGCTGGATGCGCAGGTAGCCCTGCTGCACCAGCAGTATTTACAACAGCTACGAGGTAAATGATGAACGACACTCCAGAGCGCAAACCGGCACCGCAGGTCGGCTGTCCGACCTGCCAGAAGCAGCAGGCCTGGTCTACGGATAATCCGTGGCGGCCCTTTTGCAGCGAACGCTGCCGCCTGATCGACTTTGGTGCCTGGGCCAACGAGGAACACAGCATCCCTGTCGAGCCGGAACTGGACGACTTTTAACCGGCCCGCACGCCTCAGGCCCGGCCGTACAGCCGGCGCGGGTCCAGCGCCAGCAGGCGGGTCAGGGCTGCCAGCAGCACGCCATACAGCGGCACAAAAAACAGCAGGCTGATGCCCAGCTTGATCACATAGTCCACCAGCGCGATTTCGACCCAGTGTTCGGCCATAAAGGCATTGCTGCTGTGCCAGAAGGCCACGCTGAAAAACACCAGCGTATCCAGCAGGTTGCCAAAAATGGTCGAGGCCGAGGGCGCAACCCACCATTGCGGCAGGCGGCGCAGGCGGTCAAACACCTGGATGTCGGCCAGTTGCCCGACGGCATAGGCGGCAAAGCTGGCCAGCGAAATACGCAGCACAAAGGCGTTCAGGCTGGCCAGCGCGGCCCAGCCATTGAACTGCCCCTCGTGAAACAGCGTGGATACCAGATAGGAAACCAGCAGCGCCGGCAGCATCACCTGTGCAATCACCTTGCGTGCCGGCTGCTTGCCGAGCAGGCGCACGGTCAGGTCGGTGGCCAGAAAGATAAACGGAAAGCTGAACGCGCCCCAGGTGGTCTGCCAGCCCAGCAGCTGCATGGGGAACTGCACCAGATAGTTGCTGGCAATGATGATGAACACATGGAAGCCGATCAGGGCTGCCAGCGTAGTGCGCCGGTGCGCTAAAACAGGGGACAGCATGCAAATCACCTTTTTGAAGCGGGGTGAGGGAACCCGGAAGCCTGCCATGGCAGGCGCGAGCGCCAAGTTTAGGCAGTTTGTGCTGGCTTGGCCAGCCTGCGTTTTTCCTGGGGAATAGGGCGTCAAGATCGACCGGCTGCCGGCGGCTGCTATGCGGGATAGCAGCCACCGTCAGATCATGGCCCGCATGGCCTCCTCGGCGGCTTTGGCCAGAAACCCGGAGCGGGTTTGATGATGCAACCTGGCATAGGCATCAATCTGGTGCACCAGATATTCAGGCAGGGAGATGTTGAGTCGCACGGGTGCCGTACGGATTTTTGCCAGGTCAATTTCGACCAGCATCCAGTAGCCGCCCTGAAAGCGTTCATCATCAAGCCACTGCTCCGGTGCCGACGGATCAGCAATGGCAAAATCCTCGCCCTCAAAGTGCAGCTCGACGGCTTCCTGTGCCATGCGTGGCAAGTCGGCCAGCTCGTCTGCAGCAGAGAAACAGCCTGGAAAATCCGGAAAGGTCAGGCCGTATGCACTGTCTGCGTCTTTGTGAACATAAACTGGATAAAGCATGGTGATTTATCTCCAATCCCAGCCGGCTTGCCGGTAGATGTTGCGTAGCGTGCCGATGGCCATATCCTTACGTGGATGCGGCACCACCACATGCCCGGGTTTTGTCGGGTGCTTGAACTTCATGTGATCGCCTTTGCCGCCGGCCTGATACCAGCCTTCGGCCAGAAGGCGCTTGATAACGGATGCGCTATTCATTGTGTAAATATACACAAAACGAGCCAGGCTGGCCAGCTTCGATCCAGTCAGGCATTCACAGGATCATTATCGGTGCGTTCAGGTGTACCATGGTGTTTTGCAAAACTGGCCGGGGAGCCTGCATGTCGTCGCTGTTGTTGCGCTGGCGTTTTTTCGTGTTGCTGGCTGGAATCATGCTGGTACTGTTGTGGCCGCTGCACGGGCTGGTGCAGGGCTATTACCTGGACAGCCTGAGCCGCAAAAACGCGCAGACGCTGGATCTGTTTGCCGCCAACCTGAGCGGTACCCTTAAGCAGTATGAGGTGTTGCCGCAGATTCTGGGCCGTCTGCCCGAGGTGCAAAACGCACTGCTCAACCCGCAGCAGGCCGATGCCCGCGAAGCGGCCAATCACTTGCTGAATCGCATGCAGCAGCAGACCCGTGCCGATGTGGTGTATCTGCTGGATACCGCCGGCACCGCGATTGCCGCTTCCAACTGGCAGCATGCGCGTAGCTTTGTCGGCCACAACTTTGCCTTTCGCCCCTACTTTACCGAGGCGCTGGCCCAGCGTACCGGTACCTTTTTCGGACTGGGCAATATCTCGGGCAAGCGCGGCTATTACTTTGGCAATGCGGTCTATGTGGATGAGGCAGTGGTCGGCGTGCTGGTGGTCAAGGTAGATCTGGACTTCACCGAAAGCCTGTGGGGTGCCGCACCCGAGCGGCTGCTGGTGACCGATACCAACGGGGTGGTAATTCTTGCTTCGGAGCCGGGTTGGCGCTTTGCTGCCAGCCGTCCGTTGACGGGTGAGGAGTTGTTACAAATTGCCCGGCACCGTCCCTATGCCAGCAATGAACCGAAACCGCTGGTGCTGCAGGAAAACCAGTGGTTACGTTTTGATAAATCGCTGATGCCTACCGGCTGGACGGTCAGCGTACTGGTGCCCCGCCACGAGCTGGCCTTGCAGGTGCGTACCGCCATGGCGGTGGTGACTGCCAGCATGCTGACATTGTTGCTGGTACTGGGCCTGCTGATGCAGCGCCGCCGGCACTATCTGGAACGCATCGACATGGCGGCGGCGGCCCGCCGTGAGCTGGAACAGCGGGTGCAGCAGCGCACCCTGGACCTGCAGACCCTCAACCAGCGCCTGCGTGACGAGGTGCTGGAGCGCGAAACTACCCGCCAGGCGCTGCTGCGTACCCAGGACGAGCTGGTGCAGGCTGGCAAGCTCAGTGCGCTGGGTGTGATGTCGGCCAGTATTAGTCACGAGCTCAACCAGCCACTGGCTGCCATCCGCAGCTATGGCGACAATGCCAAAATTTTCCTTGAACAACAGCGGTTGCAGGAAGTGGGCAACAACCTGCAGCTGATTACCGTGCTGACCGAGCGGATGGCGTCCATTATCGAGCACCTGCGCGCCTTTGCCCGCCGTGATCCGCAGGCTTCCGAGCATGTGGCCCTGCAGCCGGCCATCGAAGACGCGCTGGCCCTGCTGGCCAGCCGCCGGAATGAGCTGGAGGTGGAAATCAGCCGTGATATTCCCGACGCCACCCTGTGGGTGGAGGCCGGCGAAACCCGCCTGCGCCAGGTACTGGGCAACCTGCTGGCCAATGCGCTGGATGCGCTGGCTGAACGGCCACAGCCGCGCCGCCTGCAACTGGTGACCCGCCAGGACGATGACCGGGTGTGCCTGCTGATCCGTGACAATGGCCCGGGATTCAGCGAGGATGCGCTGCAGCAGGCCCGCGAGCCGTTTTTTACCACCAAGACCAGCGCCCGCGGCCTGGGTCTGGGACTGCCCATTTGCGATGCGGTGATCCGTTCGCTGGGCGGACGGCTGGAGTTTGCCAACTGTGCGGACGGCGGTGCCTGCGTCGAACTGTATCTGAAACACATTGAGTCAAACGTCAATCTGCAAGCCCGTGAGGATGTTGTCTGATGCTGGAAATTGCCGCCGATACCCAGGTTTTGTTGCTGGATGATGACGAGCACCTGCGCACCGCCCTGTGCCAGACTTTCGAGCTGGCCGGCATTCGCGTACAGGCGCAGGCCAGCGCCGATGGCCTGCCGGCGGCGCTGCCGGCACAGTGGCCGGGGGTGGTGGTCAGTGACATCCGCATGCCCGGCATGGACGGCCTGCAACTGCTGGAGCTGCTGACCGCCTTTGACGACCAGTTGCCGGTATTGCTGATCACCGGCCATGCCGACGTGCCGGTGGCGGTGCAGGCTATGCGGGCCGGTGCCTATGACTTTCTGCAAAAGCCCTTTGCCAGCGATCTGCTGCTGGACAGTGTACGCCGTGCGCTGGACGTACGGCGGCTAGTGCTGGAAAACCGCCAGTTACGGGTGGCGCTGGAAGAACAACAACAGTTGGGCGAGCGCCTGCTGGGGCATTCACAGGCCGCCCAGCGCCTGCGCCAGCAGGTACAGGCGCTGGCACCGCTGCATGCCGATGTGTTGATTCTGGGTGAGACTGGCAGCGGCAAGGAGGTGGTGGCACGCACCCTGCACGAGCTGTCGCCGCGTCGCAACGCGCCCTTTGTGGCCATCAACGCCGGCGCACTGGCCGAGTCGGTGATCGAAAGCGAGCTGTTTGGCCATGAGGCCGGTGCCTTTACCGGCGCGCAGAAAAAGCGCATCGGCAAGTTCGAGTACGCCAATGGCGGTACTATTTTTCTGGATGAAATCGAGAGCATGAGCCCGGAAGTGCAGGTCAAGCTGTTGCGCCTGCTGCAGGAGCGGGTGGTCGAACGGGTCGGCTCCAACCAGCTGATTCCGCTGGATATCCGCGTGATTGCCGCCACCAAGGAAGACCTGCTGCTGGCCGCCGACGAGGGGCGTTTTCGGGCCGATCTCTATTACCGGCTGAATGTGGCGCAGATACAGATCCCGCCGCTGCGCGAGCGTCAGGAAGATATTCTGCCGCTGTTTGTCCACTTTGTAGCCCAGGCCTGCCACAAGTACCAGATTGCCGAGCCACAGCTGCCGGCCATCCAGCGTGCGCTGCTGCTCAGCCATGATTGGCCGGGCAATGTGCGTGAACTGCAGAATGCTGCCGAACGCTTTGCGCTGGGGCTGGAACTGGCCATCAGTACACCGCTGCAGGAGCTGGTGCACGGCGGGCACGGCCTGTCGCTGCCGCAGCAGGTTGAGGCCTTTGAGCGGGCGCTGATTGCCGCCGAGCTGGCCCGCCCGCACGGCTCGCTGCGCGAGGTGGCTGAGGCCTTGCAGGTGCCGCGCAAAACCCTGCACGACAAGATCCGCAAATATGGCTTGCACCAGCCGGCGGGTGAGGGTGGCGATAATCCGCCGGCCTGATCTTTGGGATGGCGGATTTCCGCCTGCATGCTGTGGGCTGACTGGGCGATGGCCTGCTGCCGGCAGGAATCGTCACACGCATGTTACGCCGTTGACGGCGTAGTGTTCCATGACTGTGCGCTGCGCAAGACTCCCCCTTTAAACAGCTGTTTGTGGCCTGATCCTGTGGCGGCTTATGTGCTGCGGTCGGCCGGACGCCGGACTGGTGTCACAGGATTTGTACGACTTTGGTATGCCTCTTGCTTTAGCGGTTCGTTTTTTGCTGCCTGTGTGTCTGTGCGGAAATAGCCCGCACGCATAACACGATCAGGCGAACAACCGCCGCTGTCTGGACAAGAGGAAGCAATCATGCTGAAAACCACAGTCAAAGCCCTGGCCTGCGCCGTCACTATCGGTTTGGCCGGCATCGCCACCGCCGCCGAGCCAATCGTAATCAAGTTTTCCCACGTTGTAGCCGAGCACACCCCGAAAGGTCAGGGCGCGCTGCTATTCAAAAAGCTGGCTGAAGAGCGTCTGCCCGGCAAAGTAAAAGTAGAGGTGTACCCAAACTCCTCGCTGTTTGGTGACGGCAAGGAAATGGAAGCCCTGCTGATGAACG
>CAZVDA010000056.1:0-11085 GCA_964625365.1 uncultured Thiopseudomonas sp.
TGACCAGCGCATGTTCCAGGCGCTTGTTGACCGGCAGCTTGCGCCATTCTTCGTCCTCAACTTCTTTTTTGGCACCGTCGCCCCGGTATTCCTCGGCGATTTCCAGCAGCGCCTCGGTGGCACCGGGATGCTTGTTGAGGATCACGTCCTCGACGCGGTCACGCAGGCGCAGCGGAATCTGGTCGTAGATTTCCAGCTGGCCGGCGTTGACGATGCCCATGTTCAGGCCGTTTTTAATTGCGTAATACAGGAATACCGAGTGGATTGCCTCGCGCACCGGGTTGTTGCCACGGAACGAAAACGACACGTTGGATACACCGCCCGAGGTCAGCGCATAGGGGAGGTTGTCGCGGATCCAGGCCATGGACTCGATGAAGTCCACGGCGTAGTTGTTGTGTTCCTCAATACCGGTGGCGACGGCAAAGATGTTGGCATCGAAAATGATGTCTTCAGGCGGGAAACCGACCTGATTGACCAGAATATCGTAGGAGCGGGCGCAGATTTCGTTTTTACGCGCTGCTGTATCTGCTTGACCCTGTTCGTCAAACGCCATCACGATTACGGCCGCGCCATAGCGGCGGCACAGTTTGGCGTGCTTGATAAATTCGTCCACGCCTTCCTTCATGGAAATAGAGTTGACGATGCCTTTGCCCTGAATGCACTTGAGACCAGCTTCGATAATTTCCCATTTGGATGAGTCGATCATGATCGGAACCCGCGAAATATCGGGTTCGCCAGCGATCAGGTTGAGAAAAGTCACCATCGCCGCCTTGGAGTCGAGCATGCCCTCGTCCATGTTGATGTCGATGACTTGCGCACCGGCTTCCACCTGTTGCAGCGCCACTTCCAGCGCTTCGGTGTAGTTTTCTTCGCGGATTAGACGGGCAAAGCGTGCCGAACCGGTAATGTTGGTGCGCTCACCGACGTTGACGAACAGCGAGTTGCGGTCAATGGTGAATGGCTCCAGACCGGACAGGCGACAGGCTTTGGGAATCTCGGGAATTTCACGCTTGGGGTATTTGGCTACCACCTCGGCAATGGCGGCAATGTGTTGCGGTGTAGTACCACAGCAGCCGCCAACAATGTTCAAAAAGCCAGAAGCGGCAAAGTCTTCAATCAATGCAGCGGTTTCGGCGGCGCTCTCGTCATACTCGCCAAAGGCATTGGGCAGGCCGGCGTTGGGGTGGGCGGACACATAGGTATCGGCTTTTTCCGACAGTTCCTGCAAATAGGGACGCAGTTCTTTAGCCCCCAGCGCACAGTTCAGGCCGACTGACAGCGGCTTGCAGTGACGGATGGAGTTCCAGAAGGCTTCGGTAGTCTGGCCGGACAGGGTGCGG
This sequence comes from uncultured Thiopseudomonas sp., assembly GCA_964625365.1. Taxonomy (GTDB): domain Bacteria; phylum Pseudomonadota; class Gammaproteobacteria; order Pseudomonadales; family Pseudomonadaceae; genus Thiopseudomonas. The sequence continues at coordinate 1,341 of CAZVDA010000056.1, forward strand.
CCGGAGGCATCGGTAATGGTGCCGGAAATCATGATTGGCAGAGTCACGCCCAGCTCTTCAAACACGCCTTCGACGGCGAAAATGGCGGCTTTGGCGTTGAGTGTGTCAAAGATGGTTTCGATCATGATTAGATCGGCACCACCTTCAATCAGGCCACGGGTGGCCTCGCTGTAGTTCTCGACCAGAATGTCGAAGGTGACGTTGCGATAGCCCGGGTTGTTGACATCCGGCGACAGCGAACAGGTGCGGCTGGTTGGGCCTAGTACACCGGCAACAAAGCGCGGCTTGTCCGGCGTTTGCAGGGTTTTGGCATCACAGGCCTGGCGGGCAATGCGTGCGCCTTCATAGTTTAGCTCGTAGGCCAGATCCTGCATGCCGTAGTCGGCCTGGGAAATGCGCGTGGAGTTGAAGGTGTTGGTTTCGATAATGTCGGAGCCGGCATCCAGATAGGCGGTTTCGATTTTCTGGATCAGTTCGGGCTGGGTCAGGATCAGCAGGTCGTTGTTGCCTTTGACATCCTGCCCCCAGTCGGCAAAGCGCTCGCCGCGAAAGGCTTCTTCGCTCAGTTTCTCGGCCTGAATCATGGTGCCCATGGCACCGTCAAGCAGCAAAATGCGGGATTCAAGGGCAGCCTGTAGCTGGGCAAGGCGGGTGGCGCGATCGGACATGGAGATTACCTGACAAAAAACGGGCGACAACAAACGCGCAAGGATAGCAAAAAAGCGCGGACAGGGTGTATTCCGTACCTGCTCCGTATGCTGCGGAACAGGGTAGGCAAGTGCGGGTGCCGGTATGGTGACGCCAAAATAATGTCTTTTAAAACAGGCTGATATGCGGCCTGTTCTTCTGTTATGCTGTCATGGCATTTTGTAATAGCTCTGCAGATTTGCAGGGATGCCTTTGCTATAATCCGACATTATTTAAGGGTTGCGAGATTTAAGGGTTGCGAGCGGCAGCCAGATTTTTGCAGACGGTCAGTACAGGTGCTGGCTTGTATTTCACTTTGCATCCGGGGCAGTGAAAATGAATCATCAAACAGCTACAGCCAGGGCCGGGCAGCCGCACAGCCTGCCTTTGTCGCAGGAGGTGCGGGTTGCGCTGGTCAGGGAGCTGCAGAAGCTGTTGTTCGACCAGCTGGGCGTCGGCATCAAGAATACCGTGCAGGAAGTTGAGAACTCCCTGTTTGATGCCATGGAGCAGGCGAAGGACAACGAAAGCCGCTCCGACTATCTGGAGAGCATTTCCAGCTGGCGCTCGCAAAAGCTGAAAGTGGTCGAGGGCTTTCTGCGTGCCCACCTTGACGTGTTCAAGGCCTATTTTTCCGGACAGGCCGAACAACAGGTCCGGGCTGCGCCCGAGGAGCCGGGTATCAAGGCTGTCAGCCTGACGCTGCTTAAAAAGGAAGAACAGGAAGAAAGCCTGCTGGTCAACACCATGGCCAGCCGCCTGAATAAAAAATATAACCTTGAACTGGTGGTCATGCGCCGCCGCCTGGCCTATCTGGCCGGTGCGTCCTATGCCGACGAAACCCTCAGCCCGCTGTGTCCCGACGCAGTGGCCGCGTCCCTGCAGCAGGTCATGCATGAACAGGGCCTGTCTACGGGGCTAAAAAGCACGGTGTACATGAACTTTGACCGCCAGGTGATGACGGTTCTGCAGCATTTTTATGTCAATCTGAACCAGTTTTTTGCCGACCGTGAAATTTTGCCTAGCCTTGGCGTCGACAACATTTTGCAGGAAATGGCCCAGGCACAACGGGAGCAGCAGCCGCAACAAAAAGCCGCCGAACCCGCCCCTGCGGCAGAAAACCAGGCGGCCCTGCTCAAGGAAAACCTGCTGAAAAAACTGCAGGGCTCCCGCGGAGCAACCCCTATGCCGGAGACCATGCCGCCCGCTGCTGCGCAGGCCATGGCACAGCCGCCTGCCAGCACACCCTATCAGCAGCAGGTTGAACACCAGGTCAACGAAATTAACCAGTTGCTGGGTAATTACCGCAACAGTCTGGGCGTGGTGCTGCCAAGCGGCAGCCGCATGCTGGACTCGTTTGCGCCGCCGGGTGCCAGCAAACATTATTCCGAGCAGCAGCTGATGCAGGCGCTGCAGAAAATGCAGCGCGAGCGGGCCATGCACTCGATGCATGAGCCGCAGGATACCGATGCCTTCAAGCAGGGCATGTATCAGACGCTGGCAGCGGCCACCAAGAACGCTAAAGAATTTCGTATTGACGGCAACCAGTCCAACCTGATTGACCTGGTCGGCATGCTGTTTGATTTCGTCAAGGAAGAAGACCGGCTGGCCCAGGACCACAAGGATGTTCTGGTGCACCTGCAAAACCTGTATTGCCAGGTGGCTTTGCGCGATGCCAGTTTTTTCCACAATACCTCGCATCCGGCCCACCTGCTGCTGAACCGCATGGTACAGGCCGGCAGCCAGTTCCAGGGTGATGTGGACCAGAAGCAGTTAAGCAACGCCATCGAAGAAACGGTGCGTCAGGCGCTGGTTGAATACCAGCACGATGACCATGTGTTTGACCGCCTGCTGAAACAGTTTGAACAGCAGGTATCCACCGTCCAGAACCGGGTTGAAAAACGTGAAAAAAGGGCAGTGGATGCGGCCAAAGGGCGTGAAAAGCTGATTTTTGCGCGCAAGCCTGCACGGGTCTTTATTGAGGTGTGCGTCAAACGTCATAGCCCGCCGGAGATTATCCGCGAGTTTTTGCTGGCCGCCTGGACCGATGTGCTGGTGTTTGTTTTCTTGCGCTCCGGTCCGTCCAGTGCAGCCTGGCAGGAAAAGGCCAGAATTGCCGAGGATCTGGCCTGGAGCTGTACGCCGCTGAGTGATCAGCAGCGTCAGGAGTTTGCCGCCCGCAAAGAACAGCACATGGCGGAAATTCATAAGGCACTGCAGCAACTGGGCAGTTATTCCGAGACTGAAATCCAGCGGGTGATTCAGGATATCCAGATTTGCCAGCAGGCCGTTCAGGCCCAGCAAAACGAAGTGGTCAGGCAGCTGAACAACACGCTGGCATCCAGCATGACGGCAGCCGACGAGGCCGAACTGCATACGCTGGAGCCTGTGAACGAAACGGCACTGGATGCCAGGGCGCAGGCTGTGCTTGAGCAGCTCAAGCATGTGCGTTTTGGAACCTGGTTCAAGTTCAGGGAGCCGCCGCACCGTCTCAAGCTGGCCTGGTTCAGCCCGACCACCCAGCGCTACATGTTTGTTGACAGTTCGGGGCAGGGTTCCTACATCAAGCTGTGGAGCGAACTGTTCGAGCTGATGCAAAAAGGCGATGTCAGCATTGAGGAGAAGGCTGAGAGCCTGCCATTCTTCGAGCGTGCGCTGCAGGCTATCCAGCGTACCCTCAAACAGTTTGCCGGCAGCTATGTCAGCGAAATCCGTGACAGCAAGCCTGAACCGGCCTGATCCTTCAGGCCGCCGGCAGCACGCCGTTGGCCAGCAGTACGCAGGTGCCGGTACCGGCCAGCACGCTTAAAAACAGGTTGCGCCGCCAGTAGTGCAGCAGCAGCGTAACCACGCTGGCCACCAGCTGGGCAGTGGCCAGCGGGCCGTTGCCGGGGCGGATCATCGACAGGCAATACACCATCAAAATGACCATGATGCCCAGTGGCATCCAGCCGTTGAGTGCATGCAGCAGCGGCGAGTCCTTGATGGCATTTTTCAGCACAAAGGGCAGGCTGCGCAGCAGCAGGGTAATACTGGCGGCAAGGGCGGCAGCGAGCAGGATGTAAGAGGTGTCAGGCATGCTTTGTCCTGTGTAGGCGGTAACGCAGCAGCATCAGCAGGGTAAATGCACTCATGGCCACTACCAGCATGGCATCACCGGCCAGCATGGCCGCCAGACTGCCGCACACCAGGGCAGCAGCCAGCGCCAGACGGTCGGGACGGGCGCGGTAGGCGTCCATGGCCAGCGCAATAAACAACGCAGTGAGGATAAAGTCCAGTCCCTGAATATCCTGCAGCAGGGTGGCACCTATGATTACGCCGGTCAGTGATCCGCTGATCCACGACAGTTGTAGCCCGGCCTGTGTACACAGAATCCAGCCATGGCTCAACTCCTTGTTGCTGCGGGCTACGGTTAGCGCAAAGGCTTCGTCGGTCAGGGCAAAGATGCTGTACAGGCGGGCCAGTCCGTGCACCCGTTGCAGGGGAAAGGCCAGTCCGTAAAACAGGTGGCGCGAGTTGACCAGTGCCGTCGTCAGGGCTATGGCCGACAGCGGTGCAGCGGCAGTCAGCAGCCCGACCAGCAAAAATTCTACCGACCCTGCGTAAATGGTACCCGACAGTAGCGGCGCTACCCACCAGGGCAGGCCGCTGCCGGCGACCATGATGCCCAGCCCGGACCCCAGCACAAACATGCTCAGCCAGACCATGCCGGTGTCGCGCAGCGAACGCAGTAACGTGGCGGGCATGACTCAGGACGAGCGCTTGAGCTGGTCTTTGAGCTGGGTGGGCAGCTGGCGGATGATCAGCATGTCGCGCTGCTCGTCGTACTCCACCCGCGAGCCGAGTAGATGGGCTTCAAAGCTGATCGACAAGCCTTCGGCGCGGCCGGTAAAGCGCTGAAACTGGTTGATCACCTTGCGGTCGGTGGGCACATAGTCGCTCAGGCCGTAGTCCAGGTTGCGGATGTGCTCGTAAAAGGCACGCGGATTGTCTTCGTCCAGTGCTTCGGACAGCCCTTCCAGTGCCACCGGTTCGCCCTTGCGCTGCTGCTCCTTGGTGTACTGCACCAGTGCCCTGGTTTTTTCCTGAACCGGCTCCTCGTCAAGGCCGGTGGTGTCGATGTAATCACTGAAAGCGCGCAACAGGGTGCGGGTATCGGCGGGCGCGTCGCCGTGTTCGTCGGCGTGCAGCAGCTCCAGAAAGGCGTCGGCCAGCTTTTTGCCGCCCTTGCCCTTGAGCAGCGAAATGTAATGCTTCGAGCTGGCGTTGTTGCGCCATTCGCTGAGGTTGATGCGGCAGGCCAGCTGCAGCTGGGACAGGTCCAGATGCTGGATGTCCTCGGGAGACAGGCTGTCGCCAATGCGCAGGCCATGGCGCTGCGGCAGCAGGGCCACCACGCAGTGGTCGGCCATATTGAACTGGTAGAGCATCAGGCACAGGTGGCCGGCCAGATAAATCTGCTGATCATCCAGCAGCTTTTGCCAGTGTTGCGCCAGTTGCAGGCCCAGTTGTTGAAAATCCAGCTCGCCAGCGGCCAGCGCCTTGAGCCCGGCGGGTAGCGCCTGACTGTCATCAACAAAGCAGGCCCAGCTTTTGCCGGGCTTGGCGTTGTAGTGCTCATTGAAGTCCACCAGTAGCGCTTCCAGCGCATTGTCGATGGCCAGCGGCTGGGCGGCGGCCTGGAGCCGGGCCGGGCTGTCGTCCGGTTTTTTTTCAAGGTAGTGGATAACGCAGTTCTGGATGGGCATGATTTAACCTGTAATCGGGGCAGAGGGAGCATCTTGCTGGGTTTGCAGCTCCTGCAGGCGGCGGATGACAAAGCGCACATGCAGATGAAGCTCGTAGAGTTCGTGGGTGTAGGACAAGGGCACCTCGACCTTGGCCAGCTCGTTTTGCAGGGCTTCGAGCTGGCGGATTTCATCGTCAAGCTGTTCGGGCTGGGTGTGTTTACCGAACTTTTTATCCACATCGCGCAGGTATTTGTACCAGCGGTAGATGCGTGCACGAATGCGCCAGCGATACACCGGGCCGGCAATTTTAAATAGCGGAAACAACACGACCAGTAGCGGAATGACCAGAATGATGTAGCGGTCGGCCAGTGAGGCAATGCGAAACGGCAGATAGCGCTGCAACAGCGGTGGCCCCTTGCGGTGAAAATAGTCGGCTTCGTTGATCATCTCGAAGGCTTGCAGATCGGCGCGGGGCCAGTGTCCGGCGTCTTCCAGCAGGCTGCCGTCGGCCATGACTTTCTGGGCGGCAGCCAGAATCAGTGGTGCAATGGCGGGGTGAAAGTCGTCATTGATTACTAGCAGCGCCTGGGCGCTGAGGGTTTGCAGATCGCGGACGGGGCGGTCATTGGGCAGGCTGAGCAGGCCACGGCTCACCTCGACACCGTGCACGAAGGGCAGCCGGCTTTCGTAGGCGCGTACCCTGGAAAAATGCATCAACTGCAGACCGGGCTGGCTGGCCAGCTCCTGAATTAGTTCGCTTTCGGCAGCACCCATGAAAAATGCGGCGTCCAGCTCGCCCGACAGCAGGCCGGTCAGCGCCTTGCGCCCGCTGTAGGCCAGCCAGTTGGCGGCGGGCTGACCCGGGTCGATGCCGTTAACCTGCAGCAATGGATCAACCAGCATGCGCAGCCCGCCGGGTGTGCTGCCGATGGCAATGCGCAGCTGCATCAGGTCGTGAAGGGTGTCGGCCTGCACCTCATCGCGCATGAACACCCAGAGCGGTTCCTGAAAGACAGCGCCGAGACTGTGCAGCCGGGCGCGGTCGGCAGGGTCGAGCGCTTGCTCCTGTCCGCTTTGCAGCAAGGCAATATTGATGCCGGATTTTTTGTCCAGCAGGCGTTCGGAGTTTTGCCGCGAACCGCTGCTTTCAACCAGTTTCAGGTCAAAGTGCTCGCGGGCCAGCTCTTCTTTAAGGCGCAGGGCAAACCCCTGATAGCTGCCACCGGCAAATCCGGTACTCATGGTGGCCGACATGGGCGGCGGCGGAGCCACAAAGTAAAACAGGGCGGCAACCAGCGCAGCCAGTACCGGAACCAGCCAGAGGTTGGCCCGGATCATGATGGACAAATCCTGAAAAAAACGGCTCATGCTGTGATCTGCAGTAGAAAAGGACTGGTCATTATACGCAGCGGACGACAGGAAATGGGACTGAAGGAGCGGGTGCTGGACTGGGCTATCGGGTTTCTTCTCGACGGCAGCCTCGCCAGGCAGCCCGTAGTTTTCCTGCTGTAAGAACACCCGGCCCCTGCACGCAGGCCATGCCGGTGATAGTATGGCCGCCTGTTTTTTCTCCTTATTTCAGGTGCCGTTGTGTCCATTCGCCAGCGTGTCCATCACTACCTTGGTGCCCGCCAGCAGCATCCGGCCTGGCGGCCAGACATGACATGCATGGGCTGCTCGTCCCGTAGGCTGGTGGTCATTTCAGGTTCGCCGGGGAAAACTAAGGCTTGCCACTGATACAGAGTGGCAAGGGTAACGGGTGATTGCCAGTTGTGTGTTGCTTCAATGAGCAGGCTGGCCATGGCATCTGTTTCCGTGGTGGCCTTTCCTGCAAGGCCTGAGTGGTTGATCCCAAGCTGGCGGGCTACCGAGAAGCGTACCGAGGCAACATCAAGGTTTTCACCTTCGATTTCACTGGTGTGAATGGCGTTCTGAATCAACGCCTCCATTTCCAGCGCAATAGACTCGCCGGTAACGGCGGCGCTGCCGAGCAGCTTGCCCTGCAATAGGCGTATGCGGTCGAGCCGGTGGCGTAGCAGTGCTTCATTCCAGTCAAATTGCGGCCAGTTTTCCAGTTGCCAGATGTACATGAGGCGAATACCTGAGCTATTCGAATCAAAATTTGAAGTGATTATACGATTTAATCGGCTCAGGTGTGTGCCAAGGCGCACAGTAAGTGGCCTAACGTGCAGATTGCCTAGCGTACTTGTCCGCTGCTTTTGCCAGTTCCTGACCCAGCCACTCACGCAATTCCAGCGGCTGCATCACTTCAAGCTCGGTGCTGTACGACAACAACCAGCGCCGCAGTTGAATGCTGTCGAGCACGCTGGCTTTAAGCAGGTAGTTGCCGTCATCCTGCTGGAGCAGTTGCTGCTGGTAGCACAGCGGCGATTCGTCCAGGTGCTTGCCGAGCCAGCGTTTCAGGTGCAGTTCCAGTTGTATTTGATCGCCGGGCGACCAGTGCATCACGCCCAGTTGCAGATAGTCGTCAATATTGAAACCGGCAAACTCGCGTGCCGGTTCGTTGAGCACCACGACTTCGGCATAGCGGTGCAGGGCGGTAATGCGCACGTCGTCGTAGTCGTAAAAGCGGCAAATCAGATAGAGCACGCTGCCTTGCTGCACCAGTCCGTAGGGGTGAATGATGCGTTGGGGCTGGCCGTTGTAGGTGGCGCTGAACTGGCGGTTTTCCAGTAGCGCCTGATAAATCGGTGTCAGGGTGGCGGCATCTACCTGGGGTGGTAGCAATATGTTGTGCGGGGCGATGCGCACTTTGTCGAACCAGTCGCGGTACTGAGCTTTGCTCTGGGTGTCGAGCAGGCTTTGCGCTTCCTGAATAAAGGGCTCCAGATGATTCAGCACCTCGGCAGGTAGCAGACTTTGCAGGTGTTGCCGCGCCAGCATCAGGGTGAGGGCGGCGGCGCTGCCCATCACCGGAAAGGAAATGCTCTGGCTGTTGGCGGCAAACGCCCAGCCAAGGCCGGTCTTGCCGCGCCCCTGTGGTTTGTTTTGCACAAGCGGAAAATAAGCAGACAGCGCTTGCAGGTCGCGCTGGACGGTGCGCAGCGAAACCTCGTGACCGGCATCCATCAGCCGGTCGAGCAGGGTTTGGGTGCTGACAAACTGCGGCTCGCGGGGGATTTCGCGCAGTAGTAAAACCAGTCGCAGGGATGAGTCGGCCATAATGTGCTCCCGGAACCTTTTGCTATCAGTTTGCCTGTGAGGTCAACAGCAGCAGGCAGTCTTCTCCTTGCTGCAGTTCGTTAACCGAGCAGAGCAATCTACCTTCTTCATATACCCGCCCCTCAAACAAGGCGTATATACGCGAAAACAGCTCCATGCTGGGTGCATAGCTGAAAATGGCCAGCCAGGCATCCTGAATCGGTATGCCGGCCAGGCTCTTACCGAGTTGCTCGGCCTGCTCAAGCGGCACCAGCCTGGCCACTATGCGCTCACCTGTTGTTTGCCGAAGCAGGTTGCCCAGCTCCCCGACAAACTCGAAGCCCATCATGTTTTTACCCTGCATGGACTCAATCATCAGCAGGATGCACTGCTGTGCCCAGCGATGGAAGGCGGGTTCGGTAATGGAGTCTTCGCAGTGAACTTGCCAGGCGCTGCCCGATAGCGCACGCGGCGGGCAATGAGCCGGGTCGAGATACAGGTGCATGGCATCGCCCTTGGGTTCAAGCCCAGCGGGCGCACCGATCAGGAACACCACATCGGGCTGGTCCTCGTCGCTTTGCATAGTGTGGCTGTGCAGGTTCAAAACATGGTCTGCAATCCGGATGCTGTAGAAACTGGCAGGTGGTTGTAACGCATTGGGTGTGTTCATTCGGTAATTCCTTGTGTTGGCTGCGAGCCAATGTGCCCTTGGCGGTGGTTGCTGGCAAGGGCAGTTTTGGTGAAATAGATTGGGTTTTTGGTATGAAAGGCAGGCTTGATGGGCGCTGCAGGGCAGAAACTTGGACAATTTACGTGACCCTTATACAGCTATTAAGCGACAGTCTATGACGCAACATGATTGCATAATGTACCTGTTCAAGAAAAGCCGAAGGAGACAGGATTATGCACGCTACTACCCGCCTTAACCCACGCATTCGTCACTGGATTTTGCAGTTGCTGGTTAGCCAGCGTGGCATGTTGCGCTTGCCCTATCTGGACGAGCCGGAGGTGCTGCTGTCGCGGATCCTTGGTGGAGAGCCGGAGGACTGGCTGGAGCCGGACACGGCCAAAGTACGTCGTCAGTTGCGCCATGAGTTGCGCAAGCAGGGCACGCAGCAGGCTGCTGCTTTGCCAGCCAGACTGCTGAAAAACGCAAGGGAAATCAG
>CAZVDA010000057.1:0-10917 GCA_964625365.1 uncultured Thiopseudomonas sp.
GCAAACTTGCCGTGGCGCGCAACCGGATCAAGCGACAGTTCCGTGAATATTTTCGCCTGCACCAGAACGGTTTCCCCTGTGTGGATATCGTACTGATTACCCGCAGGGGCGTAGACCAGCTGACTGCCAGCGAATTACGCCAGGAACTGGATAAACAATTCGGCCGGCTGTTACGCCAGTATCAGGCGGCATCCGCCCAGTCTGCTGCACAGGCAGGTCATGAGCATGCGTAATCTGGTGATATTGCCTATCCGGTTTTATCGCTATGCCATCAGCCCCCTGATGGCCAGTCACTGCCGTTTTTACCCCAGTTGTTCCGCCTATGCCATTGAAGCCATCGAGCAACATGGCAGCCTGCGTGGCAGCTGGCTGGCAGCGCGCCGTCTGGGGCGCTGTCATCCCTGGCATCCCGGCGGCTTCGACCCTGTTCCCCCCGTTTCCGATCAATCTTCCTTGGCCAAGTAATTATGGATATCAAGCGTACGGTTTTAATCCTGGGTCTTGCCATTGTTTCCTATGCACTGGTGGTGCAATGGAACAATGACTACGGCGACCAGGCAGGCACTGTTGCCATCACCCAAAATGCAGTGGCAGGTGATTTGCCGGCCGCAGACACGGTTACCGATGACCTGCCGGTGGCCAGTGACGAGCAGGCTGGCGAAAGCAACAGCCTTGTCCCGGTTGCCAGTGCCACCAGTAATGCACTGATCCGTGTCGAAACCGACGTTCTGCAACTGGCCATCGACCCGCAGGGTGGCGATATTGTCGATCTGCGCCTGAGCCAGTACCCCAAGCGTTCCAGCCAGCCCGATGTGCCTTTCCAGCTGTTTGAAAACAGTGGCGAGCGCCTTTATGTTGCGCAAAGCGGCCTGGTGGGCAGCAACGGTCCCGATGCCCGCAGTAGCGGCCGGCCCCTGTATGCCAGCGCACAGCAGGATTATGTTTTGCAACCTGGCCAGGACAGCCTGGATGTGGACCTGCAGTTCAGCGAAAACGGCATAACCTATACCAAGCGCTTTACCTTCTATCGTGGCCTGAATGAAAAATGCAGCCCCCGCGATATCGAACAGCGCAAGAAAAACTGTGTGAACGAACAGGCTTACCAGATTGGCGTCAGCCACCTGGTAGACAACCAGAGCGAAGAGCCCTGGCGCGGCAACCTGTTTGCCCAGCTTAAGCGCGATGGCCAGGGCGACCCTTCATCCACCACCGCAACCGGTACGGCCACTTACCTGGGTGCTGCCCTGTGGACACCCGACGAGCCGTACAAAAAGCTGAAAATGGGTACCATGGATGACAAAAACTTCAAGCAAAGCATTGAAGGGGGCTGGATTGCCTGGCTGCAGCACTATTTTGTAACCGCCTGGGTTCCTGCTGCAGACAGCACCAACACTGTCAGCACCCGCAAGGATGCTGCCGGCAACTACATCATTGGCTACACCGGCCCTGCGGTGCAGGTGGCTCCTGGCGATCACGCCCGCATGGATGCCACCCTGTATGCCGGCCCGAAAAACCAGGCAACCCTGAAAAAACTGTCACCCGGACTTGAGCTGACCGTTGACTACGGCTTCCTGTGGTTCTTGGCCCAGCCAATTTTCTGGCTGCTCACTGTTATCCACAGCATGCTCGGCAACTGGGGCTGGTCAATTATTGTACTGACCCTGCTGATCAAGCTGGCATTTTTCCCGCTGTCGGCCGCCAGTTACCGTTCCATGGCACGCATGCGGGCCGTTGCTCCGAAAATTCAGGCACTGAAAGAGCAGGCTGGTGATGACCGCCAGAAGCTATCGCAAGGCATGATGGAGCTATACAAAAAGGAAAAAATCAACCCGCTGGGCGGTTGCCTGCCGATTCTGGTGCAAATGCCGGTATTCCTGTCACTGTACTGGGTACTGCTGGAAAGCGTGGAAATGCGCCATGCACCCTGGATGTTCTGGATCACCGACCTGTCGATCAAGGACCCGCTGTTCATCCTGCCGATCATCATGGGCGCAAGCATGTTTGTGCAACAACTGCTTAACCCGCCACCACCCGATCCCATGCAGGCCAAGGTGATGAAGCTGCTGCCAATCATCTTTACCTTCTTCTTCCTGTGGTTCCCGGCTGGCCTGGTACTGTACTGGGTGGTTAACAACCTGTTGTCCATTGCCCAGCAGTGGTACATTACCCGCCAGATTGAAAAAGCCACGGCCAGCTAAAACTGACACAGCTTGTCCACAGGCTATTGCAACCTGAACAGGCCCCGCTATCATGCGGGGTCTGTTCGTTTTAGCAGGTCTTTATCCCATGACTTATCCACAGGAAACCATTGCCGCCATTGCTACCGCCCAGGGGCGCGGTGGTGTCGGCATTGTGCGCGTATCCGGACCGCTGGCAACAGACATAGCCACAGCAGTGTGCCAGGCCAGTCTGCAACCCCGCCATGCCCGTTATGGCAGCTTTGTGGATAACTCGGGACAGGCGCTGGACGAAGGCATTGCGCTGTTTTTTAGGGGGCCTAATTCCTTTACCGGTGAAGACGTGCTGGAACTGCAGGGCCACGGCGGTCCGGTGATCCTTGACCTGATCCTCAAGCGTTGCGTCGAGCTGGGCGCACGGCTGGCCCGGCCCGGCGAATTTAGCGAGCGTGCCTTTCTGAATGACAAGCTGGATCTGGCCCAGGCTGAAGCCATTGCCGACCTGATCGAGGCCAGCTCTGCCCAGGCTGCCCGCAATGCCGTGCGTTCATTGCAGGGCGAGTTTTCCCGCCATGTGCATGAATTGACCGAGCAGCTGATCGAATTGCGCATCCATGTTGAGGCGGCAATTGATTTTCCCGAGGAAGAAATCGACTTTCTCGCTGACGGCCAGATCCTGGCCAAGCTGGAAGCGGTGCGCAGCCGGCTGGCCGGAGTACAAAACAAGGCAGGCCAGGGTGCATTGTTGCGTGACGGCATGAATGTGGTGATTGCCGGCCGGCCCAATGCCGGCAAATCCAGCCTGCTCAACGCGCTGGCCGGCCATGAAGCGGCGATTGTTACCGATATTGCCGGCACCACACGCGACACCCTGAAAGAACATATCCACATTGACGGTATGCCGCTGCACATGACCGACACTGCGGGCCTGCGCCAGACCACCGACGCAGTTGAGCAGATTGGTGTACAGCGCGCACTCAAGGCCATCGACCAGGCCGACCGCATTCTACTGGTGGTGGACAGCCAGAGTAGCGAAGCGGCGGATCCCTTTGCGCTCTGGCCGGAATTTCTGGACCAGATCCCGCCCATGGGCAAGGTAACGCTGATCCGCAACAAGGCGGATTTGTCGGGCGAGCCTTGCGGTATTCAATCCTTTGCCGACGGCCACTGCTGCATCAGCCTGTCGGCCAAACAGGGGCAGGGCATCGACTTGCTGCGTGAACACCTGAAGGAATGCATGGGTTATCAACAGACCAGCGAAAGTACCTTCAGCGCCAGACGCCGTCATTTACAGGCACTTGAACAAGCCAGTCACAGCTTGCTCAATGCTTATCAACAACTTGTCCACAGCCGTGCCGGCGAGCTGGTGGCTGAAGACTTACGCATGGCCCAGCAGCAACTGGGGGAAATTACCGGCGAATTTAGCGCTGACGATCTGCTGGGGCGGATTTTTTCCAGTTTTTGCATCGGCAAATAAGGCCATAGTCGAAGGCATCACGTTCCAGCTGGCAGGCTAATGCTAAAATCACGTTCCTTCCCGATAATCGCAGGAGCGATTCATGCTTAACCGTACCCTGAAATTTGCCTTACCCGCCGCCCTCGCGCTGCTGCTGACTGCCTGCGGCCAGGAAGCCGAGAAAAAATCTGCCAAAACCCTCTACCTAGAAGGCTACCAGCAACTGACTGCGCCCACCGCCCAGTACAACTTCAACGCCGACATCAAGCTGGACGGCAGCCAGTTTGAAGCGATGCTGGCCGACGTAAAGCTGAGCCTGAACGGTGCAGTTGACATGGCCGGTAAAAAATTCGAGGTCACTCCCGAGGTCAAGGCCGCCATGTTCCAGATCAGGCTGCCCATCAGTCTGGACCTTAAAGAGGAACACATTGTCATTGATCCGGTCGACATCATCAGCGCCATGCAGATGTTCCAGCCCGATGCTGCCGGTGTGGTCGAGCGTTACAAAAACAAGTTCATCCGCCTGAAAAAATCAAATCTTGAACTGGATGAAGAACAGCAGCAGGAACTGGATACCGCACTTGACGCAGCTGGCCAGATCTTTGAAATTGCTTTTGATGTAGCAGAAAAAGCCAGTCAGGATCTGCCAGAAAGCAGCTTCCAGCTCAAAGATCTGGGCGAATCAGGCAAGCAGTCCGACGTCAGCACGGCCATCAGCCTGGTGCTGAGCGCCGAACAAAGGCAGGAGTTCGAGCGTGCCATACTGGTCCAGTTCCGCGAGCGCCTGCAGGCAAGCACTGTTGCCGATGAAATCAAGCAACAGATTATTGCCGGCCTGGAAGAAGCCGAAACCATGGACCGTCCGGAAGAAGCAGTTGACTCGATTGTTTACCTGAACGCCAAGGGCCAGGTGGTACGTGTCAACGACCGCTACACCTATCTCATTGAAGGCAAGCAGGCGTTTATGGACGTCAATGTTGCCTTCAGCCAGTACGGACAGGCCAAATTCTCCATTGCACCTGTTGCGACTGACATCATCGACATTGATGAAGAAGAAATTGCCACCGTGCAAATGCTGATGGGCAAATAATCCCTGCCTGCTATAGCCGGGCAGGCGTCTACTGCCCGGTTTCTGCTGTTTGCGACACCCTTTCTGCCGCTTTTCAAGCCACATCTTTCCTGCCTGCACAGCCTCTAAACTGCTGTTTGCCGTCTTTTTGCATGCCCGCAACCCTGTGGGTAAGCCATGCCCTGCTGCGTTGATAACAAGGCCTAAGCAGGCTGAATAACCTGGCTTGTGGATAACAGCCGATATTATCCACAGACCATGCAACGGATATGCTACCGGTTACCCAGTGGTTGCCAGCAGGGTTATCAAGAATATAGGTCTTTGTAATATATCGGCTTTATGTTGATATCCACAGAAACTGTACCGCATATATATAACAATAAAAATAAGCTTTTCTTTATTTTGAATTTCTTTTTGTTTTTGTTTGCCCGGTAATTTCCACACCGAGCTTTTTTACGTAACGAGCGCTAAGGTGCTAGAATTGCCGCCTTTACGACACCTGATTCCATAGCCTTTGCCCCCGTTGCACAGCTGGCCGGATCAGCCACTATTTTGAGGTACATGGTGGATTACCCTTCCCGTTTTGACGTGATTGTCATTGGTGGCGGCCATGCCGGTACCGAAGCTGCACTGGCCGCTGCCCGCATGGGTGTAAAAACCCTGCTGCTAACCCACAACATCGATACCCTCGGCCTGATGAGCTGTAACCCGGCCATTGGCGGTATTGGCAAAAGCCATTTGTGCAAGGAAGTGGACGCCCTCGGCGGAGCCATGGCCATCGCCGCCGACCATGCCGGCATCCAGTTTCGTGTGCTTAACAGCCGCAAAGGTCCCGCAGTGCGCGGCACCCGTGCCCAGACCGACCGTGCCCTGTACAAGGCGTTCATCCGCCATACCCTGGAAAACCAGCCCAACCTCTGGCTGTTCCAGCAGGCTGCCGATGACCTGATTGTTCAAAACGACACCGTATGCGGCGCTGTCACCCAGATGGGTGTGCGTTTTTATGCGGCCAGCGTGGTCCTGACCACCGGCACCTTCCTGGGTGGCACCATTCATATCGGCCTGCAAAACCATGCCGGTGGCCGTGCCGGTGATCCGCCCTCCATTGCACTGGCCAAACGATTGCGTGAACTGCCCTTGCGTATTGGTCGCCTGAAAACCGGTACACCGCCCCGCATCGACACCCGCAGCGTGGATTACAGCAAGCTGGTTGAACAACCGGGCGACACCCCGCTGCCGGTGATGTCCTATCTGGGCAAGGTAGAACAGCACCCGCAGCAAATCAGCTGCTGGATTGCCCGCACCAACGAGCGCACCCACGACATCATCCGTGCCGGTCTGGACCGCTCGCCCATGTATACCGGTGTGATCGAAGGCGCTGGTCCTCGCTACTGCCCGTCGATTGAAGACAAGATCACCCGTTTTGCCGACAAGGACAGCCACCAGATTTTCCTGGAGCCGGAAGGGCTGACCAGCAACGAGCTGTACCCGAACGGTATTTCCACCTCGCTGCCGTTTGATGTGCAGCTGGAGCTGGTGCGGTCAATGGAAGGTCTAGAAAACGCCTACATCATGCGGCCCGGTTATGCCATCGAGTATGACTACCTCAACCCGCAGGACCTCAAGTACAACCTGGAATGCCGCCATATCAACGGCCTGTTTTTTGCCGGCCAGATCAACGGCACCACCGGCTACGAAGAAGCTGCCGTGCAGGGTTTGCTGGCCGGCTGCAACGCCGCCTTGCGGGCACAGGGCAAGGACAGCTGGACACCACGCCGTGACGAAGCCTATGTCGGCGTGCTGATTGACGACCTGATTACCCTGGGCACCAAAGAGCCCTACCGCATGTTTACCTCAAGGGCGGAATACCGGCTGATTTTGCGTGAAGACAATGCCGACATGCGGCTGACCGAAAAGGGCAGGGAACTGGGACTGGTGGATGACGTACGCTGGGCCGCATTCGAGGCCAAGCGTGAAGCCATTGAGCAGGAAGAGCAGCGCCTGCGCAGCAGCTGGGTACGTCCGGCCACTGAACAGGGCGACGCACTGGCGGCGCACTTTAACATTCCGCTGGCACATGAGTATAATCTGCTGAATTTACTGGCCCGTCCCGAGGTGGACTATGCCGGCCTCAAGGCGGTAACCGGTCAGGGACTGGACGATGCGCTGGCTGCCGAGCAGGTGGAAATCCGCACCAAATACGCCGGTTATATTGCCCGCCAGCAGGACGAAATTGCCCGGCTGCGGGCCAGCGAGGATATCCGCCTGCCGGACAGCATCGACTACACCGCCATATCCGGCCTGTCCAAAGAAATTCAGGGCAAACTCGAAGCAACCCGTCCTGCCACGCTGGGACAGGCATCACGCATTCCTGGTGTGACACCGGCTGCCATTTCCCTGTTGATGATCTATCTGAAAAAACGTCAGGCCACAGCGGCCCTGGAGTCTGCTGATCCATGAGCATTACCCCTGCCCAGCGTCAGGCCCTGACCAAGGGTGCACACACACTTGGCATCACATTGTCAGAATCCCAGGAACAGCAACTGCTGGCTTACCTGGCGTTGCTGATCAAGTGGAACAAGGCTTACAACCTGACCGCCGTGCGCAATCCGGATGAAATGGTCTCCCGTCATCTGCTCGACAGCCTGAGCGTGCTGGGCCATGTGCAGGCGGTAAGTGGTGATTGCTGGCTGGATGTGGGCAGCGGTGGCGGCATGCCGGGCATTATCCTGGCCATCATGCTGCCGGAAAAAAGCTTTGCGCTGTTGGACGGCAACGGCAAGAAAACCCGCTTTCTCACCCAGGTCAAACTGGAGCTGGGGCTGGACAATGTGCAGGTGCATCATCAGCGCATTGAAGACCACCAGGTGCAGCAGCCCTATGACGGCATCATCTCGCGTGCCTTCAGCTCGCTGCCGGATTTCACCGCCTGGACTGCCCACGTCGGCAATGACGCTACCCGCTGGCTGGCGATGAAGGGCATTGAACCTGAAGATGAACTCAGCCAGCTGGACAATGGTTTTGCGGTGCATGCATGTCACCGCCTGGATGTTCCGGGCTGCCAGGGACAACGGCACCTGTTGATACTGGGCAAAAATGGGGAGCGCACATAGTGGCCAGAGTCATAGCAATAGCCAACCAGAAAGGTGGCGTTGGCAAAACCACCACCTGCATCAACCTGGCAGCTTCGCTGGTTGAAAACCGCCGGCATGTATTGCTGGTGGATCTGGACCCGCAGGGCAATGCCACCACCGGCAGTGGTGTTGACAAGCTGGATCTGGAATTTTCGGTGCTGGACGTGCTGACCGGCCAGGCCAGTCTGGTGGATGCCATGCACTATTCGGAACAGTGCGGCTATCAACTGTTGCCGGCCAACCGTGACCTGACGGCCGCCGAGGTAGTGCTGCTTGACCTGCCGGAACGTGAAGCCCGGCTCAGGGAAGCACTGGCCCCGGTGCGTGACAACTATGATTACATCCTGATTGACTGCCCGCCGTCATTGAACATGCTGACCGTCAACGCACTGGTAGCCGCCGATAGCGTGCTGATTCCCATGCAGTGTGAGTATTACGCCATGGAAGGGCTGACTGACCTGATTGGCAGCATCCAGAGAATTACCGAAAGCCTCAATCCCCAACTGGAAATTGAAGGTATCCTCATGACCATGCACGACCCCAGGTTAAGCCTGACCATGGACGTGACGGAGCAGCTTAAAGAATATTTTGGTGATCAGCTGTTCGAGACGCTGATACCGCGCAATGTGCGTCTGGCGGAGGCACCGAGCCACGGCATGGCAGCGCTGGGGTATGACAAGCAGTCCAAGGGCGCACAGGCCTATCTGGCGCTGGCAACCGAGCTGGTCAAACGACAGCGTCAACGCCAGCGCAGCAAGACAAGCAACAGGAATCACTAATGGCAGTTAAAAAACGAGCGCTGGGCCGTGGCCTGGACGCCTTGCTGGGTGCAACATCCGCCAAGACAGTCAATCCCGCCGGCAAGTCCGATGCGGACGATACTACGCAGGCAGGCCAGATGCCGGAAAGCCCCCTGCAGAGCCTGGCACTGGACAGCATCCGTCCGGGCAAATATCAGCCGCGCAAGGATATGGACCAGGCCAGTCTTGAAGAACTGGCCCGTTCGATCAAGGCCCAGGGTGTCATGCAGCCCATTGTGGTACGCAGGGTTGAAGGTGACGGCTATGAAATTATTGCCGGCGAGCGCCGCTGGCGGGCCGCCCGGCTGGCCGGCATGCCGGTTATTGATGCCATTGTGCGCGATGTGCCGGACGAGGCCGCCATTGCCATGGCGCTGATCGAGAACATTCAGCGCGAAGACCTGAATCCGGTTGAAGAAGCCGTGGCGCTGCAGCGGTTGCAGCAGGAGTACGAGCTGACCCAGCAGGAAGTGGCGGATGCAGTTGGCAAGTCACGGGCAACGGTTGCAAACCTGCTGCGCCTGTTGTCCCTGCCCGAGGAGGTACGGACCCTGGTAGCCCACGGCGATATAGAAATGGGCCATGCCCGTGCCATTCTGGGCATGCCGGAAGCGAGCCAGGCGGAAACAGCGCGTCATGTGGCGGCAGAAGGCTTGAACGTACGCCAGACCGAGGCTTATGTACGTGCAGCCCGCGAGCCGAAAAAAGAAGCGGTAGTCCGGCAGGAAGACCCCGATATTCGCCGGCTGGAGCAAAAGCTTGCCGAGCGGCTGGGTGCCATGGTGCGCATAAAGCATGGCAGCAAGGGCAAAGGGCAGTTGATGATCCAGTACGCAACACTGGACGAATTGCAGGCCGTATTAAAGCGTATCCATTGATGCCGCCCGTAAAGGCAAGGATAAGTGGATGCGACTTTGGTAGCGGTGTGACAAGAAAAAGCCGCAGGGGTCAACAGTTGGTCATAAAAAGTGACATTTGAGTTGAATGCTAAAGCCGTGCGCCCTATACTCTCTGCGCAATTTTGTAGTGTTTGCATGTAAACGCTACACGACTAAAACAGGAGCAACAGCATGGCTGTCCGCCACCAGGTTCCATTCTGGCAGCTGGAAGTGTCAAAGGTGCTGTTGCTGCAGCTTGCAGCCTGTTTGCTGATCAGCGCCCTCGCCTGGTTCTGGTCGGGATTTTCCGGCAGCTACTCGGTAGCGCTGGGCGGCTGCATAGCGTGGTTACCCAATGCCTGGTTCGCCAGAAAGGCGTTCCGTTACCATGGAGCACGCTCCATGCAGGCAATTGTCCAGTCCTTCTGGTCGGGACTGGCCGGGAAAATGATTTTGACGGCAGTGCTTTTTGCGCTGGCGTTTGCAGTAGTGAAGCCGCTAAACGTGGCCGGCCTGTTTACCGGTTTCGTGCTTGTCCAGATGACGGGCTCGGCATCACTACTATTAATGAAAGGTTTCTAAAGCGTTAGCATTTGAGGCAACTATGGCAAACAGCAATGCTGAGTACATTCAGCACCACCTGCAAAATCTGACTTACGGCAAAATTGACGGCGTCTGGCGTTTCGCCCAGACCGCAGAAGAAACCCAGCAAATGGGCTTCTGGGCCATCCATGTGGATACCATGGCCATGTCGCTGCTGATGGGTTTCATCTTCCTTTACCTGTTCCGCAAAGTGGCTCTGATGGCCAACAGCGGCGTACCGACCGGCCTGCAGGGCTTTGTCGAGGTAGTGGTCGAGTTTGTACAAAACATGGTGCGCGATACCTTCTATGGCCGCAACCCGCTGATTGCTCCGCTGGCACTGACCATTTTCACCTGGATCCTGCTGATGAACAGCCTGAAATGGATTCCGGTCGATGTCATCCCCGGTATTGCCGATGCGCTGGGTGTGCCTGCATTCAAATACGTTCCGACTGCCGACCCCAATGCCACCTTTGGCATGTCCATCGGCGTGTTCCTGCTGATCATTTTCTACAGCATCAAGGTCAAGGGCTTTGGCGGTTTCAGCAAGGAACTGGCATTTACCCCGTTCAACCACTGGTCGCTGATTCCTTTCAACCTGTTCCTCGAAATTCTCGGTCTGCTGACCAAACCGTTCAGCCTGGCGCTGCGTCTGTTTGGTAACATGTACGCCGGTGAGGTGGTGTTCATCCTGATTGCACTGCTGCCTTTCTGGGTACAGTGGACCCTTTACGGCCCATGGGCGATCTTCCATATCCTGGTGATCCCGCTGCAGGCCTTCATTTTCATGGTGCTGTCGATCGTATACCTGAGCGCAGCCC
>CAZVDA010000058.1:0-10865 GCA_964625365.1 uncultured Thiopseudomonas sp.
GGGGCGGCTACGCCGCCCTGCTGTCGCTTCTTCAGACACAACTCTGTGCGTGCAAACCCACTTGCGACAGCATCCCGCCGCAGGCGGGACACAACCTCTCCACCCGCTCAAGGTGTATTTGGGCTGGGTGGATGCTGTGGCAGGCATCAGCGGCTTGGGGCATTTTAATGCCTCAAGTAAGCGTAGCCTGATACAGCATTCACCCAGCCCAGAAACCGCAGAGCAAAAATCACCGCCCTGATTTAAACCTGGTCCACGCCCGAATTTTAGTGCGTTGGGCAGAAGCCGGCAGCGGCTTGGAAATAAACAGCTTGTCCAGAACCTCCTGCGCCGGATACACGCCCGGATTGTCACGCACTTCTTCATCCATCAGCTCATCAGCCAACTTGTTCGGGTTAGCGTAGCCGACGTAATCACTGATACCGGCAATCACTTCCGGCTCCAGCAGATAGTTGATAAACGCATGGGCTTCGTCCACGTTGCCGGCATCGGCGGGAATCGCCAGCACGTCAAACCACAGGTTACCGCCTTCTTTAGGAATGGCGTAGGCAATCTCGATGCCGCTGCCGTTTTCCTCGGCACGGTCGGCGGCTTGCAGTACGTCACCGGAAAAACCGGCCGCTACGCAGATATTGCCATTGGCCAAATCCGCCACATAACGCGAGGAATGGAAATAGGTTACATAGGGACGTATCTTGTTTAACTTCTCTACCGCCGCGTCATAGTCTTTGGCTTTGGTCGAGTTGGGGTCTAGCCCCATGTAATTAAGGACTGCTGGGAGCATTTCGTCCGCCGCATCCAGAAAGGACACGCCGCAGGTACTCAGCTTTTCCATATTTTCCGGCTCGAACAGCACCGCCCAGGAATCAATGCTATCTACACCCAGCACTTCCTTGACCTTGGCCACGTTATAGCCAATGCCGTTGGTGCCCCACAGATAAGGCACTGCGTACTGATTGCCAGGATCATTAACCGCAATCTGCTGCATCAACCCCTCTTCCAGATTGCCCCAGTTGGGCAACTTGCTGCGATCCAGCTTCTGGAACACACCGGCCTGTACCTGTCGTGCCAGAAAATGGTCGGATGGTACCACCACGTCATAACCACTGAGCCCGGCCAGCAGCTTGCCTTCCAGCGTCTCGTTGGAATCAAACACGTCATACACCACACGAATACCATGCTGCTGCGTGAAATCACCCAGCGCAGTGTCGCTAATGTAATCAGACCAGTTATACACATTGACACTGGAAGCATGCGCCCCAGCAACAGACAGACTCAGGGCAGCGCCCAACAACAGGGATTGAGTGATTTTGCTCAACAGTACATCCTCACAGGTTTGCTTGGTGGGTCACCTCGGACCATTAACAAAGCCGCCCACACCATGCAGACGGCACAATAAAACTTTCAAACTAAGCACCGCGACAGCAGCCCGGCACAGCCGGGCCACCCTCTCCAACCACGCCAGTGCATTCAGGGCGGGTGCTGGTCTGTGCCAGGCACCAGCCGGTGCGTTTCATTTTAATGAAACACACTGGCGTAGCCGTCGCACAGACCAGCACCCGCCCGACCGCACAAGGCAAAAAACAACTACTTACCAGACTTAATCTTGGTCCAGCTCCGTGTCATCGCCCGCTGCCCCTTGGCCGACAAATCCGGGAAGGCATACAGCTTCTTCAGCATCTCATCGTCCGGGTAAATGCCGGGATCATTGCGGTATTTCTCATCCACCAGCGGGGTAGCCGCACTGTTGGCATTCGGAAACTGCAAATAGTTGGTCAAATCCGCCATCACCTGCGGTTGCAGCAGGTAGTTGATAAACTCATGCGCTTCCTTGACGTTTTTGGCATCGGCAGGAATGCCCACCATGTCAAAGAAAGTACCGGCACCCTCTTTCGGGATCTGGTAGATCAGGCTCACATCGCCAGTACCTTCTTCAGCCCGCGCCTTGCTCTGGTACAGGTCGCCGGAGTAACCGACCGCTACGCAGATGTTGCCGTTGGCCAGATCGGAAATGTACTTGGATGAGTGAATGTAGGTAATGTGCGGGCGCACCTTGAGCAGCAGTTCCTCGGCCTGACGAATGTGGTCGGCATTTTCGCTGTCCGGCGGCAGACCCAGATAGTACATGGCAGCCGGAATGATTTCAGTCGGCGAATCCAGAATCGCCACGCCGCACTTGCTCAGCTTGCTGATGTGCTCTGGATTGAAAATCACCTCCCAGCTATCCACTTCCACGTCGCCCAATACTGCCTTGACCTTGGCCGGGTTGTAGCCAATGCCGATCGAGCCCCACATATAGGGAATGGAATACTGGTTACCCGGATCACTCACTTCCAGGGTTTTCAGCAGATCCTTGTTCAGGTTGTCCCACTGTGGCAACTGGCTGCGATCCAGTTTCTGGTAGACGCCAGCTTTAATTTGCTTGGCCAGAAACGGGTTGGACGGCACCACGATGTCATAACCGGAGTGGCCGGACAGCAGCTTGGCTTCCAGCACTTCGTTGTTGTCGTACACATCGAAAACCACCTTGATGCCGGTCTGCTTTTCAAAGTTGCTGATGGTATCCGGCGCAACATAGTCGGACCAGTGGTACACGTTGAGCGTGCGCTCTTCGGCGTGCACCTGGGTGGCAACGGCAACCGCCAGTGACATGGCGGCAAGGGAGAAAGTCAGCTTTTTCACGCGCACAGCTCCTGTACAAGTCTGCAAATAAACCGTCTGGGGCAGACGGACGATTAGTTCTGGCCACCTGGCCAAAGTAATTGTTTTGAACCAAACACGCTTTATTGAGTGTAACGCCCTGCCGCTCCTGGCAACTGCCCGTGGCAGCCCGGTTACATTCAAAAAAACCTGTTCACAGACCCGGCGTGCCTCTTCCCTGGTAGCCGATAGCAGCAAATACCTGCGCTTATTTCAGACAATACCGGCGGCAAGGAGTGCAGCACGGCAAGGATGCGTAAAATACGCACAAAGGCGCACAAAGGCAAGGCCCGCACGCGGATTCCCGACTGGCGGATGCCGTCCGCCCGCAGTGGAACCGGCATAACAAAATACCGGATCTTTAATTATCACATTGTGGCACAGCGCTTTTTTCTATATGATGCGGAACAATTTTGCTGCAATTCCATCCTACAAGACCGTACAAAAAGTACGGCATGCAAGACCATTATTTTACCGCCGCATGCATCATGTGTGCGGCAACCGTGCAAACAAGGAGAATCCTGTGAAAAAACTCGTACTGGGCAGCCTGTCTGCCGTTCTGCTGGCCAGCAGCATGACCGCAACCGCCATGGACGCCGAAGACGCCATCCAGTTCCGCCAGGCCGGCTACAAGTTCATGGCCTGGAACATGGCCAAAATCAAGGCCATGGCCATTGATGGCAGCGCAGAGTGGAACCCTGCCCAAGTGCAGGCCGCTGCCAACTCCATCGCCGCTACCGCCAACTCCGGCATGGGCGCACTGTTCATTCCCGGCACTGAAGCAGACGTCGGCGACACCAAAACCCGCGTCAAGCCTGAAATGTTCAGCGACATTGAAGGTGTAACCGAAGTCGGCATGGCATTCCACAAGGCTGCCAACGAACTGGCTGCCGCCGCTGAAACGGGCGACAAGGCTGCCGTTGCCAAGGCCTTCGGCGCGACCGGCCAGAGCTGTAAAGGCTGCCACGACAAGTTCCGCAAGGACTAAGCAAGGTCTGGCGTTACAAAAAATCCGGCTCGCAAGGCCGGATTTTTTATTGTCATGCATTTACGGTATCTGCCATCAAGCACGCCGGATACTGCAACGATGCTTCGCTGCGTGCAAAATGACCGCAGTTGCGCTCCCTGTCACACCGAACGGCTAGAACGGTAGCGCCGAAGCTGGCGCGGGTGGTGGCGGCTTGGGTACCCAGCTGCCCTGCGCTGCATAAAAAACGCCAGCGGCAAACAGGCAACTGAACACAAAAGCCAGCCAGCGGCCACCGGTTGCCGGACGGTAGTCTTCGTTAAGCGCCTCGGTTTTGCCGGTAATCATCGGCTTGATCAGGTTGTGTTTTTTCACCAGCCAGTAAAAGAACACCGTCGCCACATGCAGCGCCACCAGTGCCGCAATCAGCCACAGGCCCTGGCGGTGCAGGCCGGTCACCCACAGGCTGTCGGCCCTGTCGATCAGCCGGTACAGCGGGCCGGTAAACACGCTGTCATCGTTGGTGAACAGCCCGCTCACCGACTGCCAGCCCAGCATCAGCAGCATGCCGGCCATGGACAGCACACCCAGCGGGTTGTGGCCGGGCTTGCGCCACTGGCCACGCAGATAATCGGGAATACGCGGCAAGGCGCCCAGCAGCGCACCGATGCGGGCATAGGTTGAACCCATAAATAGCCAAGCCAGCCTGAACGCCAACAACGTCACTATGGCCAGGCCGGCCTTTTCGTGCACAAACATGTTGCCCTTGATGCCGCTCAGCATGGCTACGGCCACCGATACCACCAGCAGCCAGTGAAACAGCCGCAACGGCAAATCCCATACCCTGATTTGTCTGGACATCCAGTTACCTTACTGCAAACTAAAATTGATGCCGCCCGGCTCGTCCGATACCTCAAGCGACAGCCCCTGGGACGCTTTGGCCAGCTTCTCGCCGCTCAGGTCGGCACCCAGCTTGATCATCAGGCGCAGGTCATTCGACGAGTCGGCATAGGCCATGGCGTTCTCGTAACTGATTGCGCCCTGTGCATAAAGTTCATACAGGGCCTGGTCAAAGGTCTGCATGCCGTGTTCGGTCGAGCGGGCCATCAGCGGCTTGATTTCGTCGACTGCGCCGCTACGAATCAGGTCGGCCACCAGCGGGGTGTTGATCAGCACTTCGATCACCGCACGACGCCCCTTGCCGTCGATGGTCGGAATCAGTTGCTGGGCAACAATGGCACGCAGGTTGAGCGACAGGTCCAGCCACACCTGCTGGTGACGGTCGGCTGGGAAGAAGTTGATGATGCGGTCCAGCGCCTGGTTGGCGTTGTTGGCGTGCAGGGTGGCCAGACACAGGTGACCGGTTTCGGCAAAGGTTACCGCGTAGTCCATGGTCTCGCGGGTCCGCACCTCGCCGATCAGGATCACGTCGGGTGCCTGGCGCAGGGTGTTTTTCAGTGCCACCTCGAAGGACTCGGTATCAATGCCCACCTCGCGCTGGGTCACGATGCAGCCCTTGTGCGGGTGAATGAACTCGACCGGGTCCTCAATGGAAATGATGTGCCCGGTACTGTTTTCGTTGCGGTATCCAATCATCGCCGCCAGCGACGTGGATTTACCGGTACCCGTGGCACCCACAAACAGCACCAGTCCGCGCTTGGACATGGCAATGTCCTTGATGATTTCTGGCAGCTTGAGGTCATCCACCGTCGGGATCTTGGTTTCGATACGGCGCAACACCATGCCGACCAGGTTGCGCTGGTAAAACGCGCTGACCCGGAAGCGGCCAATACCGCGGGCGCTGATGGCGAAGTTGCATTCCAGCGTGTCGGCAAACTCGCGCCTTTGCTGTTCATTCATTGCGCCAAGCACCATTTCGCGGGTTGCTTCTGGCGACAGGGCGGTGCGGCCCACCGGCATGACCTTGCCGTGAATCTTGATCGCCGGCGCCACGCCGGCGGTAATGAACAGGTCGGAGCCGCCCTTCTCGACCATCAAACGCAATAGCTGTTCCAGTTCCATCGTTGTTTCCTCTGCAGTATTGCCCTGAGTGGCGGTTAGAAGTTTTCCGGAGTTTTGGCTTTTTCGCGGGCGCTTTCACGGCTGATTTTGCCGGAACTGAGCAGCTTGCTCAGGCAGCCGTCCAGCGTCTGCATGCCGATGCTGCCGCCGGTCTGGATCGCCGAGTACATCTGCGCCACCTTGTCTTCACGGATCAGGTTGCGGATGGCCGGAGTACCCAGCATGATTTCGTGGGCGGCCACCCGCCCCCCGCCGATTTTTTTCATCAGCGTCTGGGAAACAACAGCCTGCAGTGATTCGGACAGCATCGAGCGCACCATGGATTTTTCTTCGGCCGGGAATACGTCGACGATACGGTCAATGGTTTTGGCAGCAGACGTGGTGTGCAGGGTGCCAAATACAAGGTGACCGGTTTCCGCAGCAGTCAGCGCCAGACGGATGGTTTCCAGGTCACGCAGCTCACCCACCAGAATCACGTCCGGGTCTTCCCGCAGGGCCGAGCGCAGGGCTTCGTTAAAGCCCAGGGTGTCGCGGTGCACTTCCCGCTGGTTGATCAGGCTTTTTTTAGATTCGTGCACAAACTCGATCGGGTCTTCCACGGTCAGGATGTGCTGGTACTTGTTGCTGTTGAGGTAGTCGATCAGTGCCGCCAGCGTAGTGGACTTGCCCGAACCGGTCGGTCCGGTCACCAGCACCAGCCCGCGCGGTACATCGGCAATTTTCCGGAACACTTCGCCCAGCCCGAGGTCTTCCATGGTCAGCACCTTGGACGGAATGGTACGGAACACCGCACCGGCACCCCGGTTCTGGTTGAAGGCGTTCACCCGGAAACGGGCAATGCCCGGAACCTCAAACGAGAAGTCAGTTTCCAGAAACTCTTCGTAGTCCTTGCGCTGCTTGTCGTTCATGATGTCGTACACCATGGAGTGCACGTCCTTGTGTGCCAGGGGGGGTACGTTGATACGGCGGATATCGCCATCGACACGAATCATCGGCGGCAGGTCGGCCGACAGGTGCAAGTCCGACGCGCCCTGTTTGGCACTGAACGCCAGCAGTTCGGTAATATCCATTCATCCCCCAAATCTGTTTCACAAGCAGTTAAAGTAAGCAGCTGTAATCATTACAACCAACAGGTTAGCCAATGTCCATCTTAACAGACAATATTGCACGGGTTCGCAGCCGCATCGAGGCTGCAGCCCATGTCAGCCAGCGCCCCCTGCAAGACATCGGCTTGCTGGCGGTCAGCAAAACCTGGCCAGCCGAAAGCATAAGTGCCGCCTACGCCGCCGGACTGACCCACATGGGTGAAAACTATCTACAAGAAGCGCTCGCAAAACAAGCGCAATTGTCACATTTGCCACTGGTTTGGCATTTTCTGGGCAACATCCAGTCCAACAAGACCCTTGAGGTTGCCCGCCACTTTGACTGGGTGCACGCGGTAGACCGCCTGAAGATTGCCACGCGCCTTGCGCAGCAGCGTCCGGCTGGCATGCCGCCACTCAATATCTGCCTGCAGGTCAACATCAGTGGCGAAGCCAGCAAGTCCGGCTGCACCCCCGCTGAACTGCCGGAACTGGCACAGGCGGTGGAGAAACTGGATAATGTGCGCCTGCGCGGGCTGATGGTCATTCCACAGCCCAGCGATGAATTTGAGCAGCAGCGGGCCGCCTTCCGCCAGACCCGCCTGTTACTGGAGCAAACCAACGGCCTGCTGGATACCCCGATGGATACCCTGTCGATGGGCATGAGCGCCGATCTGGAAGCCGCCATTGCCGAAGGCGCGACCTGGGTGCGTATCGGTACGGCCATCTTCGGGGCGCGGGGCTAGCCGCCATTGCAGTAATGACGGTATTTACTGAATGACTCCCGCACTCTTACCCACATCACCCGACAACGGAAACCACATGAACAACCTGCAAATTGCTTTTATTGGTGCCGGCAACATGGCCGCCAGCCTGATCGGCGGCCTGCTGGCCAAAGGTCTGCCGGCCGGCAACATCCACGCCAGCGAGCCGTCTGCCGAACGCCGCCAGCAACTGCAACAGGATCTGGGCATCCACACCCATGCCGACAACAATCTGGCCTGCGCCGATGCCGATGTGGTGGTGCTGGCCGTCAAGCCACAGGTGATGCGCGAGGTGTGCCAGCCGCTGGCTGCCGCCCTGCAACCCGGCCAGCTGGTGATTTCCATTGCCGCCGGCATCAACTGCGCCAGCCTGCAAAAATGGCTGCAGCATCAGGCGGTGGTGCGCTGCATGCCCAACACCCCTGCCCTGTTGCAACAGGGCATCAGTGGCCTGTTTGCCGTGGATGCGGTCAGTGCCGGCCAGCGCCAGCAGGCGCAAGCCATCCTCAATGCCGTGGGCGAGTCGGTCTGGGTGGATCAGGAACATCTGCTGGATGCGGTTACCGCCGTTTCCGGCAGCGGCCCGGCCTATTTCTTCCTGCTGATGGAAGCCATGACCGAGGCCGGCGTCAAGCTCGGTCTGGATGCCGGCACCGCCGCCTTGCTGGCACAGCAAACCGCCCTCGGCGCGGCACAGATGGCCTGCCAGAGTGATGTGGATGTGGCCACCCTGCGCCAGCGGGTGACTTCACCGCAAGGCACCACCGATGCGGCCATCCGCAGCTTTGAAGCCGATAATTTCCGGCCCATGGTCGAGCGCGCCCTGCAGGCCGCCAGCGACCGATCCACCGAACTGGCCAGCCAACTGGGAGACTGATCCATGTCCACAGCCCAAGCCCTGATTTACGTTCTGCAAACCCTGGGACAGCTGTACATCCTGCTGATCCTGCTGCGTTTTGTCCTGCAGATGGTACGCGCCGATTTTTACAATCCGCTCAGCCAGTTTGTGGTCAAGGCCACCCAGCCGCCGCTGGCGGTGGTGCGCCGCTTTATACCCGGTTACGGCGGGCTGGATTTCGCCGCGCTGGTACTGGCGTTTCTGGTGCACATGGCCCTGTCGGCAGTCATTCTGGCTATCGTCGGTGCGCCGGTTGCCCAGTTGTTGCCCTATCTGGCCATCTGGGTACTGATTA
Source organism: uncultured Thiopseudomonas sp. (assembly GCA_964625365.1). Taxonomy (GTDB): domain Bacteria; phylum Pseudomonadota; class Gammaproteobacteria; order Pseudomonadales; family Pseudomonadaceae; genus Thiopseudomonas. The sequence goes on from CAZVDA010000058.1 coordinate 8,729, forward strand.
GTCTGGCCAGCCTGTTTGTGAAGATTTTCTTCTTTGCCCTGATCATCAGCGTGATCCTGTCCTGGGTGGCCCAGGGCAGCCGCCACCCGGGCGTCAGCCTGGTGCATCAGGTGTGCGAGCCAGTATTGTCACCGATCCGCCGCATCCTGCCGGATCTGGGCGGCATCGACATTTCGCCCATTTTTGCCTTTATCGCCCTGAATCTGATCGACAATTTTGTGATTGCCAATCTGGCCCAGGCAACCGGCATGCTGCGCGTTATCAGCCCGTTCATGTGATGGCCGGCTACCTACGCCTGGATGGTGACGACCTGGTGCTGCACTGCCACATCCAGCCAGGTGCCAAACGCAGCGAACTGGCCGGCGAGCACGGCGAGCGGCTAAAAATCCGCCTGCAGGCGCCGCCGGTGGACGGCAAGGCCAACAGCGAGCTGGTGTGTTTTTTAAGCAAGCTGTTTGGCGTACCGCGCAATGCCGTGACCATTGAAAGCGGCGAACTGAGCCGGCAAAAGCGCGTACGCATCTGCAATCCTGTACAATGGCCCGCCGGCATTGACAAGCCTGCCAACGGCTGATTTATCCGCCTGTCAGCCGCGTCTTTTGTCATCGTTTTTGTATTTTTCACGCTTGGAGCATCAGGTGTCCCGCGTTTTTCCCGAAGACTCCGTGGGTCTGGTTCAGCCCGAACTGGCACATTTCAAGGAACCGCTGCTGCTGGCATGCGGCCGCCAGCTAGACGAATACGAGCTGGTTTATGAAACCTATGGCACCCTCAACGAGCAGCGCAGCAATGCCGTGCTGATTTGCCATGCACTGTCCGGCCACCATCATGCAGCCGGTTATCACAGCGAAAGCGACCGCAAGCCCGGCTGGTGGGAAGCCTGCATTGGCCCGGGCAAGCCCATCGACACCAACCGTTTTTTTGTGGTCAGCCTCAACAACCTGGGCGGCTGCAACGGTTCCACCGGCCCAGCCAGCACCAACCCGGCCACCGGCCTGCCCTATGGCGCCGACTTCCCCATGATGACCGTGTCCGACTGGGTGCACAGCCAGGCCCGGCTTGCCGACCGACTCGGTATCGAGCAATGGGCAGCGGTGATTGGCGGCAGCCTGGGCGGCATGCAGGCACTGCAATGGAGCATCGACTACCCGGAACGCCTGCGCTATTGCGTGGCCATTGCCGCCGCGCCGCGCCTGAGCGCGCAAAACATTGCCTTTAACGAAGTCGCCCGCCAGGCCATCATCAGCGACCCCGACTTTCACGAAGGCCACTTTCTGGCCAAAGACAGCATTCCCAAACGGGGCCTCAAACTGGCACGCATGGTGGGCCACATTACCTACCTGTCCGATGACGCCATGGGCCAGAAATTTGGCCGCGAGCTGAAAGCCGAACAGCTCAACTTTGACGTGGGCAGCGTCGAGTTCCAGGTAGAAAGCTACCTGCGCTACCAGGGCGAAGAGTTTTCCACCCGTTTCGATGCCAATACCTACCTGATTATGACCAAGGCGCTGGACTACTTTGACCCGGCCGCCGCCCACGGCGGTGATCTGGCCAAAACCTTTGCCAAGGCCAGCGCCAGTTTTTACCTGATTTCCTTCACCACCGACTGGCGCTTCTCGCCGGAGCGCTCGCAGGAAGTGGTCAACGCCCTGATTGCCGCCGACAAAAAGGTCAGCTATGTGGATATCGACGCACCCCATGGCCACGATGCCTTCCTGATCCCGCATCCGCGCTACCTGCAGGCGTTTTCCAGCTACATGAACCGTATCGAGATTTGAGATGAGAGCCGATCTGGACATCATCCAGCAATGGATTCCCGAAAACAGCCGCGTGCTGGACCTGGGCTGTGGTGACGGCGAGCTGCTGGCCTGGCTGAAAGCCAACAAAAACGTCACCGGCTACGGCCTGGAAATCGACCCGGACAAAATCAACGCCTGTCTGGAAAAGGGCGTCAACGTGGTCGAGCAAAACCTCGACCTGGGGCTGGGCAACTTTGCCAGCAACAGCTTTGACGTAGTGGTGATGACCCAGGCGCTGCAGGTGGTGCATTACCCCGACCGTATCCTGCAGGAAATGCTGCGCGTGGGCCGCACCTGCATCATCACCTTCCCCAACTTTGGCCACTGGCGCTGCCGCT
>CAZVDA010000059.1:0-8620 GCA_964625365.1 uncultured Thiopseudomonas sp.
GCTGGCTTATGTCAGTTATCGCCTGCTGAATGCCAATACCAGCCTTGCCACCATTGGCCAGGTAGCCTTTGCCGCACTAACACAGATGGCACCCGCCATGATCGGGGCACTGATCTGGAAAAAAGCCAACCGCCAGGGCGTGTTTGCCGGCTTGATCACCGGATCGGCACTGTGGATTTACACGCTGGTCCTGCCCCTGATTGCGTCCAGCTTTGGCATTGCTCCCGAGGGCATTCCGGGACTGCAATGGCTGTATAACATCCCGCTTGGCCTGACTGTAGATCCGCTGACTCTGGGCGTCCTCCTGTCACTGGGCGGCAACTTTATAATGTTCGCCCTGGTTTCGCTGTTTTCCCGTACCCGGGTGTCCGAGCACTGGCAGGCTAACCGTTTTATCAGCCTACAGGTTGGCAACAAGGCTCCACTGTCTGTGCAGGTCAGCGACTTGCTGACACTGGCTGGACGCTTTGTCGGTGAAGATCGCGCCCGACACAGTTTTATCCGCTTTGCCTATACCCGTGGTTTTGCTTTCAATCTGACGGAAACCGCCAGCAGCGACTGGATTGCCCATACCGAGCGTCTGCTGACCGGTGTGCTCGGCGCCTCATCCACCCGTGTAGTGGTGCGCGCCGCCATTGAAGGACGGGAAATGCATGTAGAGGACGTGGTACGCATTGTTGGCGAAGCGTCCGAAGCCCTGCAGTTCAACCGTACGCTTTTGCAGGGGGCTATCGAAAACCTCACCCAGGGTATCAGCGTGGTAGACCGTTCACTGCAACTGGTTGCCTGGAATACCCGTTATCTTCAATTGTTTGATTACCCTGAAGGACTGATCCAGGTTGGCCGCCCCATTGCCGACATCATCCGCCACAATGCTGAAAAAGGCCTGTGTGGCCCGGGCGATGTCGAGGCCCATGTCAGCAAGCGGCTGTACTGGATGCGCCAGGGTACCGCACACACATCGGAGCGCATGTTTCCCAACGGCAAAGTGATTGAACTGATTGGCAACCCCATGCCCGGCGGTGGTTTTGTCATGAGTTTTACCGACATTACCGCGTACCGCAAGGCCGAACAGGCCCTCAAGGAAGCCAATGAAGGGCTGGAGCAACGGGTCAGTGAGCGTACACAGGAGTTGTCACAGCTCAACCAGGAGCTGTCCAGCGCCAAGCGCATTGCTGAAGATGCCAACGCTTCCAAAACCCGCTTTCTGGCGGCCGTCAGCCACGACCTGATGCAGCCGCTGAATGCCGCCCGGCTGTTTTCTGCAGCCCTCTCCCACCAGGAACATGTACCTGACGAAGCGCTGGAGCTGGTACGCAACCTTGACAACTCGCTGCGTTCGGCCGAAGACCTGATTACCGACCTGCTGGACATCTCCCGTCTGGAGGGCGGCACGGTAACACCCAATCCGCAGCCGTTTGCGCTGCGTCCCTGGATGGAAGCGCTGGGGGCAGAGTTTCAGGTTCTGGCCAGCCAGCAGGGTATCGAATTCCGCATGTATATCCCGGATCTTCGCGTCACCAGCGATCCCCGCCTGCTGCGGCGCATTATCCAGAATTTTTTGACCAACGCCTTTCGCTATGCCAAGGGCAAAGTGCTGCTGGGCGTACGCCGTGCCGGCAACCAGGTTCGCATCGAGGTATGGGACTGCGGCCCCGGCATTCCGGACGACAAGCTCAGGTTTATTTTTGAGGAATTCAAGCGTCTGGACAGCCACCAGACCCGTGAAGAAAAAGGACTGGGGCTGGGGCTGGCGATTGCCGACGGCCTGTGCAAAGTGCTTGGACACCCTATCCGCGTTCAGTCGCGGCTGGGCAAGGGCAGCGTGTTCAGCGTGAGTCTGCCCCTGTACAAGGGCCAGCTGCAGCCGGTCACCGTAGCACCATCCAAAGCCCACAGCACACAGCCACTGCAGGGTATTGCAGTGCTCTGCGTCGACAACGAGGAAAGTATTTTGGTCGGCATGCAAAGCCTGCTGTCACGCTGGGGCTGCAAGGTCCAAACCGCCCGGGATATCGGCAGTTGCGAAAAGCTACTGACTGACCGTTCGTTTGTGCCACAGATCGTGCTGATTGACTACCATCTGGACAACGGCCAGACCGGTATCAACATCATGCGCTGGCTGCGCAAGATCCTGCAGCAACCATCCCTGCCCGGCATTGTCATCAGTGCAGACCCCAGCCCGGAACTCCCCGTGCAGGTCAATAGCGAACAGCTGGGCTTTCTGCCCAAGCCGGTGAAACCGGCAGCCCTGCGCGCACTGATGAACAAATATTGCAACTGATAGGCAAAAAAAAGGGCAACCTAGGGTTGCCCAAATAGCCTTGCATGAAATGCAATCAGGATTTGCGGTCTTCAGCTTTCTTGACGAAAATATAAAGCCCAACAAAGAATGAAATCATCAACGCAACGGTGCCGATACCGGCAAAGACCACAACATCCATAAACATGGCTTGCTCTCCAATTCTGAACGGAACTGCGGTGAACATTAGTGGAGATGGCTACTCTGCTCATTGACCCGGATCAACGGAGCCGGGCATCACGGTTTATTTATACAGCCAGCCCTGTTCAGACCTTCAGATTTACCAGCAGCCCCTTGCGGCTCATCGGCTTTTTACCCAGCTGATGCGGATCTTCCAGCAGCTCCAGCTCTTGATCTTCGTCGTCTTCAGCCTGCCTGCGTTTACGTCTGCCCTGTTCGTCCTGGCGCTGTTTATTCTCCAGGCGAACCTGGCTATTGCCCTCACTTTCCTGTGCGGGAACTACCGGCTGGATGTCGGGACGCGGCTTCACCGGATCCTGTTGTACGGTTACCGGCACCAGGCCCTGGGGAATCGGCGGTAACATGCTGCACCTCCATTCAGTCTGGCAGCCCGAGAAGGGCGTGCCCTGCCCTACTATACTGCAGATCAGTCGCCCGGGCAGCCAGCCACTGCCCACGCCGTCAGGCTGCAGCCTGTTTTCTTAAACCTGCCCCTGTGCTCCTGCGTTTCCGCCCTTGCCCGCTACCGTGGCCAGGGCTAAACAACGCTGAATGTGCCCGTGCTACCAGGTGGCAAATCCGTTAGAATGCCCCGTTTTTATTTGTATGATGCGGAGATTTCCATGCTACAGCAGTATTACCCGGGGCAACGCTGGATCAGCGACAGTGAGGCAGAGCTCGGTCTGGGCACCGTACTGACCTGTGACCAGCGCCTGCTTACCCTGCTGTATCCGGCCAGCGGTGAAACCCGCCAGTACTCCCTCAAAAATGCCCCGCTAACCCGCGTACGCTTTGCCCCCGGCGATGAGATCAGTCACCACGACGGCTGGACCATGACCGTGCGCGAGGTAGCAGAAGCAGACGGCCTGCTCACCTATCACGGTTTTGACACTGCCAATCAGGATTGCAGCCTGCCCGAAACCCGGCTGTCCAACTTTATCCGCTTCCGGCTGGCCAGCGACCGTCTGCTGGCCGGTCAGGTTGATCCGCTGGACTGGTTTTCTCTGCGCTACCAGAGCCTGCAACAGCGCTGTAAACAGCAGCAAAGCGACTTGTGGGGACTTGGCGGGCCCCGCGTACAAACCATTGCCCACCAGCTTTATATTGGCCGCGAAGTGGCCGACCGCATGGCCCCGCGCGTGTTGCTGGCAGACGAGGTTGGTCTGGGCAAAACCATCGAAGCCGGCCTGATCATCCACCGCCAGCTGCTGACCGGACGTGCCAGCCGCATCCTGCTGATCGTGCCGGAAAGCCTGGTGCATCAGTGGCTGGTAGAACTGCTGCGCCGCTTCAATATCCAGCCCAGCATTTTTGATGCCGAGCGCTTCCGTGCCAGCGATGCCGATAATCCCTTCGAGGATGCACAAATTGCCCTGATGTCACTGGACTGGATCTGTGCTGACGAACAGGCCCGCAGCGCACTTCATCAGGCCCACTGGGATACGCTGGTGGTAGACGAAGCGCATCACCTGGGCTGGAGCCCCGAACAGGCCAGCCCCGCTTATCAGCTGGTTGAGCAACTGGCCGCCCAGACCGCCGGTGTACTGCTGCTGACCGCTACGCCGGAACAACTGGGCATGGAAAGCCACTTTGCCCGCCTGCGCCTGCTGGACCCGCACCGCTTTCACGACCTGGACGCATTTCTGGCCGAAAGCCGGGAGTTCCAGGCCATCGCCAGCATCGCCAGCCAGCTGCTGGACAACCAGCCCCTGTCCGGCCCGCAATGCGAACAGCTGGCGGCGCTGCTGGGCGAAGACAGCCAAACCCTGATCGAGGCGGCACAGCAACCCGCAGCCGGTGCGGAACGCGACCAACTGGTCCGTGCGCTGGTGGACCGCCACGGCACGGGCCGCCTGTTGTTTCGCAACACCCGTGCGGCCATGCACAGCTTCCCGCAACGTGTGTTGCACCCTGCCGCACTGGAGGCTCCCGAAGCCTACCTGCCCGGCGGAGCCAGCCTGAAAAGCCGCCTCTACCCCGAGCTCTACTTTCAGTCGCAACAGCCCGAAGACAGCGAACAGCGCTGGTGGCAATTCGATCCCCGTGTTGACTGGCTGCTGGATACCCTGAAACAGCTCAAGGGCAAGAAAGTACTGGTCATCTGCGCCAGCGCCTACACCGCGCTGGATCTGGACGAAGCCGTGCGGGTGCGCAGCGGCATCGCCTCCACCATTTTCCACGAAGGCATGAGCATCATCGAACGTGACCGCGCCGCCGCCTGGTTTTCCGATGACGAGTTCGGCGCACAGGTCATGTTCTGCTCGGAAATCGGCAGCGAAGGCCGCAACTTCCAGTTCAGCCATCACCTGGTGCTGTTTGACCTGCCGCTGAATCCCGAATTGCTGGAGCAGCGCATTGGCCGTCTGGACCGCATTGGCCAGCAACAGGACATCAACATTCATGTGCCCTACTTCACCGGCGGCAGCCAACAGCGGCTGTTCGAGTGGTATCACCAGGGGCATGCTGCCTTTCTGTCAACCAGCCCTACCGCACCTGCCCTTGAGCAGCGCTTTGCCGCACAGCTGGAAGCGGCCCTGAGCGGCGAGATGGCGGAAGCACAATGGCAAGAACTGCTGGTGCAGGCCGCCGCCGTTCGTGAGCAGCTGGCACAGGAGCTGCAACAGGGTCGCGACCGCCTGCTGGAAATCAACTCCAGCGGTGCCGGTCAGGGCGAGCTGCTGGCCGAGCGCATCCTCAAACAGGAAAACAGCTTCGAGCTGCCCATTTATATGGAACTGCTGTTCGATGCCTTCGGCGTACACAGCGACGATCACTCCGACAACGCCTTTATCCTGCGTCCCGGCGAAAAAATGCTCGACTCCAGCTTCCCGCTGGGCAGCGATGAAGCCGTAACCATCACCTACGACCGCGAGCTGGCCCTGAGCCGCGAAGATATGCAGTTTGTCACCTGGGAACACCCCATGGTGCAGGGCGGCATGGATCTGGTGCTGTCCGGAGCCATGGGCAACAGCAGTGTCGCGCTGTTAAAAAACAAATCGGTCAAGGCCGGCACCATCCTGGTGGAGCTCTTGTATGTCAGCGAAGCGATTGCCCCGCGTCACCTGCAACTGGGACGTTACATGCCACCGACCGTACACCGCTGCCTGCTGGACCAGCAGGGCCGAAACCTGGCCGACAAGGTCAGCTTTGAAACCCTCAACAACCAGCTGGAAAGCGTACCCCGTGCCAGCGCCGCCAAGTTTGCCCGCTCACAGCGTGACGAGCTGGCCAGTCTGGTCAAGAAAGCCGACAGCCTGATGCAGCCTCTGCACCTGCAACAGGTTCAGCAGGCACAGACCGCCTTTAGCCAGCAGCTGGGCGCGGAAATCGAACGCCTGATCGCCCTGCAACAGGTCAACCCCAGCGTGCGCGATGAAGAAATCGACCTGTTGCGCCGCCAGCTGGACGAAGGCCAGACCCTGCTCGACAAGGCCACCGTGCGGCTGGAAGCCATTCGCGTGCTGGTCGCCGGCTAGGATGACCACGCACATGGATAGCTACGCCATGCAGGCCATCGGCCAAGTGCGTTCATGCTTTGCCGAAAAATTTGCCATTCCGCGCCAGCCAGCGCTGGCACCGGCGGCCCGCGGCATCATCGAGCTGCTGCCGCCCTATAACCAGCCGCAGGCGCTGGCCGGACTGGAGCAGGTCAGCCATATCTGGGTGATTTTTGTCTTCCATCAGGCGCTGGATCAACAGCGGCGGCTGCAGGTGCGTCCGCCGCGTCTCGGCGGCAACCGCTATCTGGGCGTGTTTGCCAGCCGTGCCAGCCACCGCCCCAACAGCATCGGCCAGTCACTGGTCAAGCTGGAACGGGTTGACGCGCAGTGCCGGCTGCACATTGCCGGCATTGACCTGCTCGACGGCACGCCGGTGCTGGACATCAAGCCCTACATCCCTTTTGTCGAATCGCTGCCGGATGCCTATAACCGCATCGCCGAAGCGCCGCCGCCCCTGTTGCAGGTGGAATGGCAAGTGGACGCGCTGACTGCCGCCCGACAACATGCCCTGCGTCTGGGCGAACCGCTGGTGGAGCTGATTGAGCAATGTCTGGCGCAGGACCCGAAACCGGCCTACCAGCAGCCGGAACCTTCACGCCAGTACGGGGCGCTGCTGCATGATGTGAATGTGGTCTGGTGCTACCCGGAACCTGCGCGAATTCTGGTATTGGCAGTGGAGTGAGATTTTGTGCTTCTGGTGCTTCGGGTGAGGGCAAGACGCTCCGCAAAGCTGACGCTGCCCGGGCCGTTAAAGCGGCCCGGTTGCTGATGCTTTGCTCCGGTCTCGCCCTCACCTTCCAGCACCGTGCACGGCGGGGGGATAGGGGTCCGGCTGCGCCGGACTGCTGACGCCCGTTTTGCTGATTGATTTATGGTGATTGCAGGCTTCGAAAATTTCGCTGATCGACTACTTTCTTTGCTTTTGGCTAGCGTTGTCACAAGCCAGTCATTCCTGTATTCGCAGTAATGCAAGCATGAGGTCCAACCAGGACACAAAACCCAACCCATCACAGCGACAGCAGCCCGGCCTAGCCGGGCCACCCTCCTTCCACCCGCACAAGGTGTATTGGGTGTGGCGGGGTGTTGTGTCAGGCATCAGCCGGCTGTGGCATTTTAATGACACGGCCGAGCGTCAGCCTGATACAGCACCCCGCCACAGCCCACACACCGCAGCACACCGCAGTGCACAATCAAACCTCAACCAGTCCGCCATCTTGCAGGCGCAATACCCGCTGCATTTGCTGCGCCAGTTCGGGATCGTGGGTAACCACCAGAAAGCTGGTACCCAGCGACTCCGACAACTCCAGCATCAATTCCTGAATGCTGTGGGCCGTGCTGCGGTCCAGGTTGCCGGTGGGTTCGTCCAGCAATACCAGCTCGGGCCGGTTGACCAGCGCCCGCGCAATGGCCACCCGCTGACGTTCGCCGCCAGACAGCTCGGTGGGCTTGTGGCCCAGCCGGTGGCCCAGTCCGACCCGCTCCAGCAGGGCCACCGCACGCTCGCGGGCTTCAGGGATCGGCGTGCTGCCAATCAGCAGTGGCATGCAGACGTTTTCAATGGCGGTAAATTCCGGCAACAGGTGATGAAACTGGTAGACAAAGCCCAGTGCGCGGTTGCGCAACAGGCCGCGCTTGCGCTCGCTCAGTGAAGACAGTTCCTCGCCGGCCAGCCAGACACTGCCGCTGGACGGCACATCCAGCCCGGCCAGCATGTGCAGCAGGGTGGTCTTGCCCGAGCCGGAGCTGCCGACAATCGCCATGCGTTCGCCGGCGGCCAGCTGCAAATTGACTGCCTTGAGTACCTCGACCTCGACCGGACCCTCGCTATAGGTTTTGCCCAGGTCACGGCATTCCAGAACCAGTGGCTTACTCATAACGCAGGGCCTCCGCAGGCTGGGTCCTGGACGCACGCCAGGCCGGATACAGGGTCGCCAGGAAACTCATGCCCAGCGCCGCACTGCAAATCAGAACCACATCGCTGATGCGCAGCTCCGAGGGCAGATAGCTGATGAAGTACACATCCGAGCTGAGGAACTGGTGACCGGAAAAAGCCTCCAGCCAGGCCACCCAGCCCGACACGTTAAGCGCGGCAATCACGCCCAGCACGCCGCCAATCACCGTGCCAACCACGCCAATTAGCGTGCCCTGCACCATAAACACCGCCATGATCTGGCGTGGCGAGGCCCCCAGGGTACGCAGGATGGCAATGTCGGCCTTTTTGTCGGTCACCACCATGATCAGCGTAGAAATGATGTTGAATGCCGCCACCGCCACAATCAACAGCAACAGCAGAGCAATCATGGTTTTTTCCATCTGGATGGCGGCAAACAGGTTGCCGTGGCTGCGGGTCCAGTCACGCGGATGCAGGTCGCTATCCTCGATGGTGCGGGCAATTTCCCAGGCTACCCGTGGTGCCTGAAACAGGTCCTTGAGCTGCAGGCGGATGCCCTCCACCTGCTCCGGCTGCCAGCGCGACAGCCGTGCGGCATCCTCGATATGAATCAGCGCCAGCGAGCCGTCCAGCTCCGCCCCCACCTTGAAAATGCCAGCCACGGTAAAGCGCTTGAGGCGCGGGAATACACCGAAACCAAAGTACATCTTTTTTGTTTTTTATGCGCTGGATTACCCCGGTAATTTT
>CAZVDA010000059.1:8630-10851 GCA_964625365.1 uncultured Thiopseudomonas sp.
ACACCAGCCGGGGTAACCGAGGCCTCGGGCAGTACAAAGGTCAGCTTGTCGCCCACCCGTACATTAAAGCGCCGCGCGGTAATTTCGCCGATGATGATGGAAAAGTCGCCGCCGGCCAGATCATCCAGACTACCGGCCTGCATATGGTTGCTGATGATGGAAACTGCACCCTCGGCTTCCGGCAGTACACCGTTGACCAGCACCGGCTGCACGCTGCCGCTATGGGTCAGCATGCCCTGCAGCTGGGTAAAGGGGGCGATACCTACAACGTCGGGATGCTGCAGCACCTGCTTGCCGATAGCCCGCCAGTCATCCAGCGGGGTAAAGGAACTGACCGTGGCATGCGGCACCATGCCCAGAATCCGGTTGCGCATTTCCCGGTCAAAACCGTTCATGACCGACAACACCAGAATCATCACCAGCACACCCAGTGCCAGCCCGATCATTGAAGTCAGGGAAATAAAGGAAATGAAGTGGTTACGGCGTTTGGCCCGCGTATACCGCATGCCAATGAACAAAGCCAGGGGTCGGAACATAGTGCTGTACAGTCACAGGTTAAAGGCTAGAATGCTGTCAGGATGCAGCGTAAAAAGCGCTGCGGACCCCGTCAACTCATGGATTGCATGGATAAAAAATGTCTACACAGGACACTGCAGAACGTCGGGCATACTACCGCATTCAGGACAGGATCGCACTGCAAATCAGTCCGGCCGGTGCGGCACCGCAGGACTCGACCCTGTTCAACCTGCTCAACGAGCTCTACCTGCTGGAACTTGAGTCCCAGCCACTGCTGCGCAGCATCAGCGAACAGCAGCGCATGCTGGTCAACTATCTCAAGATCACCAACAAGCGCATTGACCTGCTGGCCAATGCGCTGGCCCATGAGTTGCTGAAAGACTTTGGCGAGCCCAGGGACGTCACCCTGTCCGAAGACGGCATCAGCTTCACCAGCCAGACCAGCTGCCTGCCCGGTCAGCAGCTGGCACTCAAACTGATCCTGTTGCCGCAGGCGTTTGCCCTGCAATTACAGGCCCGGGTGCTGCGCTGCCAGCAACAGGCCGCCGGTGATTACCACCTGGTATTACAGTTCAATGAACTCAGCGATGCCCAGCGGCAGGTGCTGGCACGCCACATCATGCAAAAACAGGCCCAGGAGCGCCGCGAAGCCCTGGCCGACCACACTGAGTAGGACAGTACCATGCGCAAACTGCCGTTTTTTATCCTGCTGCCATTCTTGCTGGCAGCGCCCTTCAGCCCGGCACAAACCCTGACCATTCCCGTCGGCCAGCAGGGCACGCACCACAGCATCAGCCTGCCCGAGCGCGGGCAAAGCCGTGCCAGCGTGCTGCGCACCTGGGGCGAACCCGTCAAGCGCCATGCAACAGTCGGCCAGCCGCCCATCACCCGCTGGGACTATCTGGAGTTTGCGGTCTATTTTGAACATGACCACGTCATCAACAGCGTGCTACAGCATCAGGGGCAACGACCATGACACTTATCTACGGCCATCGCGGTGCCAAGGGCGTGGTACCGGAAAACACCCTGCCCGGCTTTCAGGCCTGCCTGGACGCCGGCATCACCCGTTGCGAACTGGACCTGCGCCTGAGCCGTGACGAACAGGTGGTGGTCATCCATGATGCCGACCTGAAACGGCTGGCCGGCCACAAGGTACGGGTCAAGGACAAGACCGCCGCCGAACTGGCGCAGTACGACATCCGCCATGCCGGACCGGCCTGGCCGCAGCCCTGCCCGGTGCCCACACTGGCCGAGGTATTTGCCGCCTGCCCATTCGAGCACTGGCAACTGGAAATCAAGAGCCTGTCACGCAAGCGTGCAGTGATACTGATACAGGCCGTTGCCCGCCTGTGCGAGCAATATGGCCTGAATGACAAGGTGGTGCTGACCAGCAGCTCGCATACCGTACTGCGCGCTGCCATGCAGCAGGCCCCGCACCTGAAACGCGGACTGGTGGCCGAATATGCCTGGCTGGACCCGGTCAGGACTGCCCTGAGGTTTCAGTGCAGTCTGCTGGCAATGAACTGGAGCCTGTGCATCGAAAAACGCATTCGCGAGGCACAGGCTGCCGGCTTGCATGTATCCGCCTGGACAGTGAACGATCCGGCGCTGATGCGCCAGCTCGCCCACTACGGGATCGACAGCCTGATTACAGACTTTCCCGGGCTGGCCAGCGCCACGCTCGGGAGTCGGTAAACAGCGCTTC
>CAZVDA010000060.1:0-2999 GCA_964625365.1 uncultured Thiopseudomonas sp.
CATTAGGCAGCACGGTCACGCGCGATGGACTCCGCTTTGACGCTGACGGTCAGCTAGTCGAGCGCTGACTAGTGCCCCCATCAGCCAGGACGTCATGACGTCTTAGAGACCGATGCGCCCTCATAAGTTTAACGCACAGGTCATTTTCATATGACCCCCTCCCTAAATTTAGCGAAAGAAGGTGAGACTTTGAGCAATGAGACTAAAGATAAGGCGATTAAGAAAGAGATAGCCAGACTAAACAAGATATTGGCTGACGTTGACGATAAAAAGCGTAAAACTGCTGAAGGCCTCATTGAAGAATCGGCTTTCATGCGTGCTACACTCCAGGAACTGAAGCAAGAGATAGACATTAACGGCCCCATTGATGAAATGTCTCAGGGTGACTACTCAATCTTGAGAGAGCATCCGGCATTAAAGAGTTACAACACTGTAATTCAGCGGTACACAAACATTATAAAGCAGTTATTGGACTTGCTGCCCAAAGACGTCCAGACCGAAGACGTGGACATACTTGAGGAGTTTGTATTGAGCAGAGGTGCGTGATGGAGCATGAACGCGATTGTTGAGTACTGGGATTGGATCAATCTCAATAAGAAAAACCGCAGACGCACCCCTAAAAAGATTAAAAAAGTATATGCCGAGCTGATTCGGCTGATGAACGACCCGGATTCGGAATGGGAGTTTGACGAAACCAGAGCGAACCATGCAATCTTTTTTATTGAGCGGTTTTGTAAACACTCAAAGGGGAAGATGGGCGGTAAGCCTTTCATTTTAGAGTTGTGGCAAAAGGCTTTAGTCTCTGCCACATTTGGAATTGTCCACAAGATAGACGGAACAAGAAAATATCAAGAAGTAGTTTTAATCGTCGGCCGTAAGAATGGAAAGTCCACTCTTAGTGCTGCAGTTGGGCTTTACATGCAAATTGCAGATGGTGAACCAGGGGCCGAAGTGTATACCTGCGCTACTAAGCGAGATCAGGCCAAGATTATCTGGCTTGAATCTAAACGGATGGTAAACAAGTCTCCAATCTTGAAATCCAAGATGAAAACCTTAGTAGGAGAAATTTGCAGCGACTTTAACGATTCATCCTTTAGACCGCTCGGAAGAGACTCAGATACTCTGGATGGTCTGAACGTACATTGTGCCCTTATGGATGAGATTCATGCGTGGCAGGACCAGAACCTATACGACGTTATTGTTGACGGCACATCGTCAAGAGAGCAGCCACTAATCTTTATTACTACTACGGCAGGGACAATTCGAGAACAAGTGTATGACATAAAGTATGACGAATGCGAGCTGGTTATTAACGGCTACGGCGATCCTGACGGCTTCAAGAACGAAAGACTGTTGCCAATCATTTACGAGTTGGACAACAAAAAAGACTGGGTAAAGCCTGAAGCCTGGTATCAAGCTAATCCGGGACTTGGAACGATAAAGCAGATAGATCAGCTTGAAAACAAAGTCAACAAAGCCAAAGCTAACCCGAGACTGGTTAAAAACCTGCTTTGCAAAGACTTCAATATTCGAGAGACTGGCTCCGAATCGTGGCTAACCTTTGAACAACTAAACAATACAGCTACTTTCGATATTGCAAAATTAAAGCCTAGATATTGTGTTGCCGGGATTGACCTGTCAAGTACAACGGACCTGACTTGTGCGACGATCATATTCCGAGTACCTGACGATCCGGTTTTATATGTTAAACAGATGTATTGGCTGCCTAGTGACAAGCTAGAAGCAAGAGTGACCGAGGACAAGATTCCTTATGACGTCTGGTATGAGCAAGGACTATTAAGGACTAGTGAAGGCAACAAAATCAATTACAAGGATGTAACAGAATGGTTAGTCGAAGTCCAGAACGAGTTGGACATATACATTTACAAGATAGGTTATGACAACTGGTCTTCTACTTACCTAGTAGATGAACTAAAGGCTAACTTTGGCGCTGAAGCTCCGGACGCAGTCATACAGGGGGCGAAAACCTTCAGCGGCCCAATGAAACGATTCGAGGCCGATTTGGAGTCAAAGCTGATTAACTACGGAAACAATCCCATCCTCAAATGGAATTTGTCCAATGCTGCCATAGCGGTGGACCGAAACGACAATATTGCACTGGTAAAGACCAGTAATCCTAAAAGGCGTATTGATGGCGTGGCTTCTTTACTCGATGCGGTCATAGTGATGGAGCGCCATTACGAAAACTACATGAACATGATTTAGGCGGTATTGGGCCGCAAAAATGACAAGCACCTTCCGGGGTGCTTTTTTATTGGAGAAAGCAGAATGGGACTATTTGAAAAGTTATTCAAAGGATCGTCACAGCGCAAAGATGTAGATACATATTTCAAGATGCTGAACGGTTACTCGCCAGTTTTTCACAACTTCTCTGGCGGCATCTATGAGATGGAGCTAACCCGAGCGTCTATACATGCATTTGCCAATCTTTGCAGCAAGCTCAAGCCGGAGGTAGTTGGCAGCGCTTATAAGTCTCTGGAGGCTACTCTCCAATTCCGGCCAAATCCGTTCATGGACACGACCAAGTTCCTGTACCGTTTGGCGACTATTTTAAGCGTTGACACTACAGCTTTTATCTTGCCGCTCTATGGCGAGGACAGAAAGTCTATTGTCGGCTATTATCCCTTGTTGCCGATGTATACGGAAATCATGGACGTATCGGGCGAGCCTTGGCTTCGGTACACGTTTGCGGATGGGAAAAAGGCTTCTATCCCCTTTGACGAAATCGGGGTGCTGACCAAGTACCAGTATGACAACGACTTATTTGGCGGTAAAAATAAACCGCTGATGCCAACCTTGCAGCTTCTTAATATCCAAAAGCAAGGCATGGAAGAAGGCATTAAGCAGTCGGCGATGATTCGGTTCATGGCAAAGTTATCCTCCACCTTGAGACCGGAGGATATTGCAAAAGAACGTGAGCGGTTTTCAAAGGACAATCTAAGCACTGATAACAAATCCGGCGTGATGATGTTTGACGC
>CAZVDA010000060.1:3099-10789 GCA_964625365.1 uncultured Thiopseudomonas sp.
CAGATGTTTGACCGAGGTGTTCTGACCACAAATCAGGTCATGGATATATGGAATTTGCCTCACGTTGAGGACGGCGATGACAGATTTATCCGCCGTGAGTACGTGAAAGTTACGGATTTAGACAAGGACAGAAAGGATGGTGGCTGGGATGCCATTACTGACGAAGGAGAGGGAATATCGGTCGGTGGCGATACCGCTGATGATTCCAACAGAGACACAAAAGAGGATTGACAGCGACTACTACGTCGAAGGGTTTGCTACTACCTTTGACGACCCATATTTGCTTTGGGAGTCAGACGGCGTCAAGTATTACGAAGTGATTTCAAGGTCCGCATTAGAAGGGGCGGACATGAGCGACGTAATCATGCAGTACAACCACGAGGGTAAAGTCTTGGCTCGCCTGTCAAATAATACATTAGGAATTGAACCAACGGATAGGGGGTTATTCATGTATGCCGACTTGTCTAAAAGTCGAGCCGCAAAGGACATGTACGAAGAGATTGACAGCGGACTCGTAACAAAGATGAGCTGGGCCTTCACCGTTAGCGAAGATTCCTACAACAAGGAAACCAAAACTAGAACAATTCTCAAAATTAAAAAAGTTTTTGATGTATCTGCAGTTTCGCACCCTGCGAACTGTTCAACAGATATATCCGCTCGTTCTTGGGTAGACGGAGTGATCGAGGCCGAGAAGCAGGAGTTGCTAGAGCGACAGCTGGCAATAGCCAAGCACAATTTTATCAAAGAATTATAAGGAGAGCTTATGGAAATCAAAGATATGAAGCTAGTCGAGGTTCGTGAGCGAATTGCAGAGCTACAAGACTTAGACGTCAACGAGGCGACGCTCGACGAAATCGAACAAAGCACAGAGGAATTAAGAGCGCTCAAGGATCGCGAATCAGAGATCCTGGAAGCCGCCGAAAAGAGACGAGCGGAAGCAGAAAGAGTAACCAATCTGCCTGACGATCAAGTGAAAATAATTCACTCATTCAAAGACGAGGAAAAAAGAATGGAAGAAAAACCAGTTGAAACCAGAGAACAAATTGAAGTAAGACAGTTTGCAGACTATATTCGCGGCCGTGTAAGTGACATGGAAACCCGTGATGGAGAGAAAACCTTCGACTTTGGCAGCAGCCAGGGCGCAATCGTTCCCGTATCTATTGCTCAGAGAATCATTACTGAGGTAGTCGAGTCCAGCCCTATTTTGGCTAAGGCTACCCGTTATAACGTCAAGGGTAAACTTCAAGTCCCGGTTTATGGCGACAATGATGATCAGAACATTGCAGTTGGCTATCAGACAGAGTTTCAGGAGATTCAGGATGATGCCGGTAAGTTCACCAGCGTTGATCTGACAGGCCATTTAGCCGGTGCGCTGAGCCTTGTCAGCAGATCGCTGATAAATAACTCCGACATTGATCTGGTCAGCTTTGTTGTTAAAGAGATGGGGCGCAGAATTGCACTGTTTCTTGAGGGCGAACTGCTCAAAGGCACAAGCTCAAAAGCAACTGGCGCCCTGTCCTCAACCAACTTGATGGCCGCTGGATCAACTACAGCAATCTCTGCTGACAACCTGATTGAGCTTCAGGCAAAGATTCCTACTGTTTATCAGAAGGACGCGGTCTGGATTATGAATCCCGCTACTTTTACAGCTATTAAAAAGCTGAAAGATGGCGCCGGTGACTACATGTTGCAGAAGGTATTTGCTGAGGGCTTCCCTTATAGAATCCTTGGCAAACCTGTTTACCTGTCAGACAATGCTCCGGCAATCGCCAGCGACGCGCTTGCGGTTCTTTATGGTGACCTGTCTGGTCTGTCTGTCAACTTCCGCGAGGATATCAGCGTTGAGATCCTGCGTGAGAAGTATGCAACACAGCACGCTCTTGGCGTAATTTCTTGGTTCGAGTTTGACTCCAAGGTCACTGAGAACAAAAAACTGGCCGTACTCAAGATGGCCGCGAGTTTAGCTTAAGGGGTCTCCCTAATCTCAAAGAGAAAGGAGATAAAACTATGTCTTATAACGCAAAAAACCACATGAAACAAGGTGGTAACGAATGGGTCATTGACGGAGCGTTAACTTTTGGGGAAAACGCTGTTGTTACCGGCCTTGATGGAGCGACTGTAGCCAGTGCCGCAACCGAAAGCACTCTTGGCGGAATTAAAGCCGCGACTAAAGGCGCCGGCGATACGGTCGAGATTAAGATTGACGCGGCTTCCGCAAAACTCTATGCACCCACTTATCCGGTCTTGCCGACAGCGGCAACAGAGGAGGACGCTGGCATCGTCAAGGCGGCTACAAAAGGAGCAGGCGACACGGTCGAAATCAAGATCGATTCGTCCACTTCCAAGCTCTATGCACCCACTTATCCGGTCTTGCCGACAGCGGCAACAGAGGAGGACGCTGGCATCGTTAAGATGGCGGCGAACGTTCCGCTGCTCAGTGAGGAAAGTCCGGAAGATGAAGTTACCGCAGCAGAATACAACCTTTTGGTACAGGCGTTGATCGCTGCTGGCGTGATTGCGCCGGCCGCAGGCGACGGAGACTCAACGTAATCAGCCTCCTCGGAAGGAGGTAGAACATGGCAATTAAAGATTTAACAGTGCTAGAGAAAGTTAAAACTGCCCTCAGAATTAAAAGCGACGCATACAACACGGAAATTCAAAGCCTAATTGCCGCATGTAAAGCAGACCTGTTTATCGCCGGAGTGGAAAGCGTTGATGAAACCGATGCGCTGACTGCTCAGGCGATAATCATTTACTGCAAAGCGCATTTTGGCTACGACGAAAACTCGGAGAGGTTCCGGCAGGCGTATGAGTCGCTAAAGATGGTCATGGCTCTAGCTCGGGAGTATGAGGAAGACGTAACAGAGGTGGTGTAGATGAGAGACGTAATCGAACTAATCACCACCACTACGACATGTGACGAACTGGGGCAGGAAGTACAAGAAGAGACTGCTGTTGAAGTTTTTGCTGAAAAGCGTGCTGTCCCGCGTGTAGAATTTTTCTCCGCGGGAGAGCATGGCTTGAAGCCTACAGCCGCATTTGTGGTCAGGGAGATTGACTACAGCGGCGAGTCCCTTGTCCGACATGACGGCACAGTTTATCGCGTGTACCGGACTTATACGACTGGACTTGGCGGCAAGACTGGCAGATATCGTACGGTCTACTCCGGCTCGGAGATGGTTGAACTCTATTGCGAAACAAGGGCAGGTGTATGACATGGCAGAGATGGACATTGGAAACGAGATCGCCGAACTGTTACAGGAATACACCGATGACGTAATGGACCGAATCGCAAAAGAGTCAGACGAAATTGCCAAAAGCGGTGCGGCCGAGCTAAGACAGACATCACCTAAGGACACCGGAGGTTATGCCGCCGGCTGGACTAAAAGGCGAGTCGGCGACAAGGACATCATCTACAACAAGACAAAACCGGGTCTGGCGCACCTACTTGAGAAACCGCACCAATTAGTGGGTGGCGGTCTCAGTACGCCTAAAGTCCACATAAAGCCGGTTGAGGAACGAGTTATTGAGGAGTTCTGGGAAGCCGTCCAAAAAGCGGTTAAGGAAGGGGGCTGACATGACACAAGCAGAATTATTTGCAGAACTAAAAAAGCTAAATATGCCGGTCACATACAGCCACTTTACGAAGCCGCCAGGACTGCCGTATTTGGTCTATCGCAGAGCCGAGTCAGACGACCTAATTGCTGACAATCAAAACTACAAGTCCGTGACAGGGTACGATGTTGAGCTTTACACGGAAAAGATCGACCTACTCGTGGAAAAGTATGTCGAGGACAAACTAAAAGAACTTCGCTTGCCATACTCAAAAATCGGAGTATGGATCGAGAGCGAAGAATTATACATGATCCGATATGGGATCACACTTACTTAACAAGGAGATTAAAACATGGGTAACAAAATCACTTACGGTTTGGAACAAGTCCACATTGCTTTCTTTAGCTCTTTGGCTACTGGAGGCTATGAGGCACCAATCCCGATTCCAGGTGCGGTAAATTTAACGCCGTCACCTGAGGGAAGCTCAAGCACTTTCTACGCTGACAACAGCGACTATTTTATCGTCACTTCAAATAACGGCTACAAAGCCGACTTAGAAGTGGCACTATTCCCTGACATCGTTCTTGCGAGAATTCTGGGCTGGGAGATTGACGACAATGGAATGCTGGTTGAGTTTGCTGACAGCACACCTGAGAAGTTTGCATTACTCGGTCAAGTCTTAGGCGACGAGAAAAACCGCAGATTTGTCTATTACAACTGCGTGGCTGAGAGACCATCCGACTCGCACGCAACCAAGACCGAGACGATTGATCCTGCGACAAAGACTCTGCCAATAACGATCACTCCTATCGAGATTGATGACAGAAAAGTAGTTAAGGGCGATCTGGAGCTGAGCAGCACCAATACAGCGGTATACAATCGCTTCTTTGACGCTGTTCTTGTACCTGATGGTGTAGCAGCTACTTTGGTAACCACCGAGCTGGATGCGGTAATTGCTCTTGCTACTGCTCTGACCGCTGCCGACTACACGGAAGGAAGCTGGACCGTCTTCGCCGCAGTCTTAGCTTCGGCTGAAAGTGTTGCGGCCAATCCGACGACACAAAAGCAGATTAACGAAGCCACGGCGACACTAAAGGCGGCCTTCTTCGACCTGGAGCTTGACCAAGACTGATAGGAGATAAGTTATGCGCACAATTCGGCTTGGAGACAGGCAGGTGGAGATGACGGGGTCGGCGCTGACACCGTTTTTTTATGCTCAAGAGTTTGGCAGACCACTCACATTAGACTCGGCATTTTTGGCGAGCATTGAGACGCCTGAGCAGGTGGCGGAACTGGACGATGTTTTTATCATCACCATTTTGCGGATTGTCTGGGCGATGGAGAAGACTACCGAGCTTGGGCGACTAACTGACTTCCAGAGCTGGCTTGTGACATTAGGTGAGCAAGTAGATTTGCTCACACCATTAGACCAAATCAAAGCGGAAGTGTTGGGGGCGACTATGTATGTCGCCTCCGACACTCCTGCCAATAAAGGCGGCAGTAACCAATACAGTTACGAGCTTAGCCTGATTGTAATTGCCAAAAAGATAGGCTTTACGTTTCAAGAAATGAACGCCTTGAGTCTACAAGACCTAATGGATGTTGTTGACATCTGGACTGATGCAAAAGCGGATGCGCCGACGAAGGCAACACAAGAAGACATAGATAATTTTTACAGCATGTGAGGTGGGTAAATGGGTAAAGGAATACGCGGTATCACCATTGAGCTTGATGCCAAGACCACCGGATTAGATAAGGCTCTGGCTGATGTCAATAAGCGCTCAAA
The DNA here is from genome assembly GCA_964625365.1 of uncultured Thiopseudomonas sp. Taxonomy (GTDB): domain Bacteria; phylum Pseudomonadota; class Gammaproteobacteria; order Pseudomonadales; family Pseudomonadaceae; genus Thiopseudomonas. The sequence goes on from CAZVDA010000060.1 coordinate 8,441, forward strand.
AGAGCTTAACACTGAGCTTCGAGATGTAAATAAGTTACTAAAATTTTCACCTGACAGCACTGTCCTACTTGAGCAAAAACAAAAGCTCTTAGGTGATCAAGTGCAAGCAACGAGCAAAAAACTTGAAACTCTTAGAAAAGCCGAAGCTCAAGTTCAAGAGCAATACGATAAACGTGAAATCAATGAAGAACAATATAGAGATTTTCAGAGAGAAATTGTCGAGACCGAGTCCAAATTAGAACATTACAAAAAACAGCTCCAAGAGCTGGAAGTTGAACATAAAAAGCTTGGCGAAAGTATCCAAAACGCCGGCAAAAAGATACAAGAAGCCGGCGACAAGATGTACGACGTCGGCAAAACCTTAACCAAAGGGTTAACTGTTCCTATTACCGCCGCTGGTACAGCCGCATTCAAGGCGGCGATGGACTTTGAAACCGGTATGGCTGGTGTCCGCAAAACCACAGACATGACCGCAGGCGAACTGGACGAAATGGCCCAGTCTTTGCGTGACATGGCAAAAGAGGTTCCGGCCTCAGTAACGGACTTAACCGAACTAGCAGAGACTGCCGGCCAGCTCGGTATTGAAAAAGAAAACATCGCTGACTTTACACGTGTTATGGCCGACCTAGCTGTTGCGACTGACATTATTGGCTCTGAAGGTGCAACAAATATGGCCCAGTTTGCGAACATCATGCAGATGTCGCAAAAAGACTTTGACCGAGCCGGCTCCGCAATAGTTGAGCTTGGCAACAACACAGCTACAACTGAGAGTAAAATCCTTGACATGAGTAAGCGTCTGGCGGCGGCTGGCGCTCAGGCGAAAATGTCTGAGTCCGATGTACTCGGCATCGCCGCCGGCCTGTCATCGCTTGGCCTAGAGGCACAAGCTGGTGGCTCTGCTTTCAGTAAGGTTATTAACCAGATCCAGCTTGAAGTCGATACAGGTGCAGACACTCTACAAGACTATGCATCTGTTGCCGGCATGACTGCGGACGAATTCTCGAAAGCGTGGGGCGAAGACGCGGCCGGAGCTTTAACCGCATTTATCACGGGCCTTGGTGACACGGAAAGACTTGGCCGCTCAACAAATGAAATTCTGGACCAGATGGGAATTACTGAACTGCGCATGGGTGATGCTTTGCGCAGGACCTCAAATGCTAACGAGTTGTTCACTAATGCTTTGGCGATGTCTAACCGCGCGTGGGAAGAAAATAGCGCGCTGACAACCGAGGCGTCTATTTTATATGAGACGACCGAATCTAAATTGAGGCTTGCTAAAAACCAGATGCAGGACGCCGCAATCGAGCTTGGACAAAAGCTGACGCCGGTAATAACTACAGTTATCGAAAAGGTATCTGATCTTGTATCTGGCTTTACTGAGTTATCTCCAAAGACTCAGGATAACATCATAAAATTTGCCGGCTTTGCGGCAATCCTAGGTCCAGCTATAGCCGTAATTGGTAAGGTTACAAGCACCATTGGAAAACTCACCAATGGGATAGGCAGTCTTGTCCTGAAGGCGCGAGAAGCCGAAAGCATTAAAGACTTTATTAGCTCGCTTAGCGCTGCTGGCAAGGCTGGTCTTGTAGGAGCGGCGGCGGCAGCTGTTGGTGCTCTCACATTACTAATTGCAGAACTGGCCAAAACGCCAGCTGAGATTAAAAAAGTAAAAGAGGCTTTTGAGTCTGCAAGTACCTCTATCAGTAAAGCTGTCGGTGAATATAAAGCTCAAACTGATCAGATTGACGCACTCAAAAAAGAGCTTGATAGTTTAACTGCTATAGAGAAAAAATCAGTCAAGGAAAAGGAACGGTTAAGCACAATAGTCGCACAGCTTAACGAGCTAATGCCAGAGCTTAATCTTCAGTACGACGAAGAGGCCGACAAATTAAATCTGGTAGGTGAAGCGCTGAACGACGTTATTGCGTCTAGCAAGAGCAGACTTTACCAAGAGATGAAAAATGAAATCATCCGGACTCAATTAGGCGCTCAAGCTGAGGCTATGGGGAAGGTTGTCGACAAACAAGTCGAGCTTGAGAAAAAAGAAAGACTCTTAAAAGATGTTCAGCAAGAACGGTACCGCTTGGAGGCCGCTGGTCTAACCGAAGCCGAACAGTTATATGGCAAGCTGTCAGAAAAACAGCTCAAAAGGAAAGGCTACACCGACGACGAAATCCGGCTAATAAAGGAAGTCCGCGAGAATGTCAAAGGCTCAATGAATGCCTATAACGAGCAGTTTGGCGTGGTTGAGCGTGGATACTCAAATGCAGGTTCTACCGCTTTAGCCTTTAGCCAAAACATTGGAAAAACAAAAACAGAACTTGATAACCTAAAAGGCACAACAAACGA
>CAZVDA010000061.1:0-10686 GCA_964625365.1 uncultured Thiopseudomonas sp.
GGCCTTGATTTCGTTCTGATATGACATGGTCAATCCTTCATAGAGTATGGTGCGTCGGGCCGTGGCCCACACGACCTGCTATCACTGGATGTAAATGGGTATGCTCGCGCCGTGTGGCAGAGGCGAGCGGAATGTTGCTGTATAAGGAGGCGGTCGTGGTTGACACAACCGGTCGGTGGCATTGTATGCCGGACGAATGCTGGTGCTTCCCCGTCCCTCAGGACAACAACGTTCCAGTCGTAACCTAGTGCAAACCATCTTGTGGATGTCTGCAGCACATTCCGTCAAGGGCATTCGCCTTGCCGGACCGGAGGCGTTTAGACCTCTGGCTAGCGGGAGCGGGTCGTATAATGCGCTTTCATTAAGCGTTCGTCAAATTTTTTGTAGTGTTTTCTGGCTGGCACTACAAAAAGGCCTGGGTAGAGCCGGTATTTATTCATCCATAAGCTGCACTTTGATGCGCAAGGTATTGTTATGGCTTGAATAAGATTTGCTTCTTGAAGTGATTTCCGAACTGTTGTGCGCACTACCGCCGCTGATGGAACCCAGTTCTATCCACTGTCCAAGGTAGCCGCTGACGCGGGTGGAAACCGCCTGCTGTTCGAGAATGCGCGGGTTCTGGCGCGAGAAATGGTCGTTGCGGCTGTCCACTTCGAGGGTGACGCGATCGCCCTGTACGCTGGGTATGACGTAGAACCCCTGGCGGGCTTCACGCTGGATGGTTTGCACAACGGGGCGGCCATGGTGGTCGTAGGACCATTGCTGCTGCGGCACTTGCTGGCCGGTGCTGATGAAGGCGGCACTGCCTTCCAGGGTTTGTATGCTGCGGGTGCCGCTGTTGCTGCCCTGGCTGCTGTAGCGGCGAATTTCGACACGGTTGCTGCCGTTGTACCGGTCAGTGCTGATCTCGCCGTGACGGCCATGGATGCGGCCCTGCATGTCAACGCCCTGTTCGCTGCTGATGCCCGAGCCGCTGTCGTCCAGGGTGATCAGCAGGCGCCGTGGCGGGGTGTCGAAGGTGGTGATCAGTGCCTGCAACTCGTCCAGACGCCCGCTGTCCGCTTGCAGAACCAGTTGCTGGCCGTTGCCGGCCACGCGCTCGTGCGGGTTGAGCAGGGGCTGCAGCAGTCGGATCATTTCGCTGTCCTGGCGGTATTGCAACTGGATCACGCGCATTTCGGCCAGGGCCAGATTGCTGCAAAGCAGAAGCAGGCAGCAGAGGTTGCGGACAAACAGATTCATAGGGTCATCCTGCGCAGGTTGATATCGGGACGGGCCACTGACCACATGGCCTCAAACTTTTCGTTGTAGGGGCGGGTGCGTGCCGGCTGGCCGAGAAACAGCTGGCCCTGGTAGTTGCCGGGCAGCAGGCAAAGGAGCAGGGCGGCTTCATCACGGGCTAGCCAGCAGCCGGGATGAATTTCATAATCGGGGTGCACCAGGCGAATTTCAGCGCGGCTACTGATGCGCTCGATCAGCGGCAGCAGGCGGTGACCTTCTTCGACCAGACGCCGGCTGTCACGCAGCAGTACCTGCAGGCGGCTGTTTTCGTGTGCCAGCAGAAAATTCTTGCAGGCATCGGCAGTATCGGCATGGCTGTAGAGCCAGGGTTCAAAATCAGTGGAGTACAGGCGGATCAGGCGGCCTGGCTGGCGAAATAGCTGCAGGGCCTGGTGCCGGAGCTCGTCCGGCCCCTGAAGCTGCAGGGTGCGTACCGGCCCTGTCGCAACCGGTACGCGCACGGAAGGGTTATGTATGCTGAACACGCCAGGCGAAACAAACTCCAGCGGTTCCAGCTCCGTCCGGAGGCTGTTTTCGTCTGCCTGTGGCGAGTTATTCACTGGTCCTGAGCATGTCGACATGGGGGATACCGGCTTCGATAAATTCGTCGCTGATGATCTTGAAGCCCAGTCGCTCATAGAAACGGGCGGCGTGCACCTGGGCGGTCAGGGTTTGCCGGGTCAGGCTGCGGTGTTCGGCTTCGGTGATGGCTGCACGCATCAGCGCCTCACCCACTTTCAGGCCGCGCCATTCCTTGAGAACGGATACACGGCCGATGCAGCCGTCCGGCAGCAGGCGGGCAGTGCCCATGGCATAGCCGTCCTCAACGGCGAGGAAGTGAATCGCGGTGGCGTCCAGGCTGTCCCATTCCTGTTCAGGGGTGACGCCCTGTTCCTTGATAAACACCATCTCGCGGATGCGGCGAATGTCTGCATTGTCTTTTTGCCAGTCGGCAATACGCACTTCGATGTTACTCATCCATACACTCCAGACTGCCTTGTTTGACCAGTTCACACAGGAGGGTGACAGCTTCGTCACGGTCCAGCCAGGGTTGTAGATTATCCATAGCCAGCAGGTCCTGACTACAAAGGTACTGGATAAATCCGACTAAATGTTCAGGGAATGGCCGGCTGCTGCCGCAGGAGAACAGCAGAATGGCCGGCACGCCGTCCAGCTGTACATGGCTCCAGGCTAGGCGGGCAGCGGGGCTGCGCACCAGGGCGCCACCGTTGTTTAGAAACTCGACCAGTGTCGGCGCGTCCAGCTCGTGGCCCTGCAAAAACTCGGGATAGCGCGGCTCGGTCATGTGCTGGCCGAACCAGCTCAGCAGCAGGTTGTCGTCATCCAGCTGTTCACGCAGTAACTGGCGTACGCGCTGGATGTCTTCGCGGCGGATCTCGTTAGTGTCCTGTAGCGGGCTCATGCCGGCATCGCCATAACGGTCTTCGCTGGTCAGGAAGCGGGCAATAAAGTCGGTGTAATGGGTGATGACTTCAGCGGTAGAGGGTGCACGAAAGCCGATCGACCAGGTCATGCAGTTGTCCAGCGCGGTACCCCAGTGGGCCAGTCGTGGCGGCAGATACAGCATGTCGCCGGGTTCCAGCACCCAGCTGTCGCTGGTGTCGAAGCCGTCGAGAATGCGCAGGTCGGGGTGGGGCAGCAGCGGGCTGTTGCTGTCGCATAGCTGACCGACCTTCCATTCGCGGCGGCCTTCGGCTTGCAGCAAAAAGACATCATAGTTATCAAAATGCGGCCCCACGCCGCCGCCCGGCGCTGCATAGCTGATCATCAAGTCATCAATGCGCCAGCGCGGCAGAAACTCGAAGTCTTTCAGGTAATCAGCTACGTCCGGTACAAACTGGTCAACCGCCTGCACCAGCAATGTCCAGTGGCTTTCCGGCAGCTCGGCATAGGTCTGCTCGGTGAACGGGCCATGATGCAGCTCCCAGGGCTCGTCGCCATGCTCCAGAATGATGCGCGATTCGACTTCGCTTTCCAGTGACAGCCCGGCCAGCTCGTCGCCGTCAATGGGGCTGACAAAATCAGGAATTGCCTGGCGGATCAACAGGGGCTTTTTTTGCCAATAATCACGCAGAAATTCCTCTGCCGTGATATTGCCGAGAATGGGGATGTTCATGATGGTTTTTCTGTTTGGGCTGTTGTCATCAATGAGTGGCTGTGCTTGTGTAGCACATATTCCGCAAAGTCGCCGCAAGTACATCCCTGTAGGCTCCATGCGCATCTGACCGCCATGGATGGTGGGAGTGCAGTTTTTGCAGGAGCAAAAAACTGCCTTGGCGGCAAGGCTTTGCTCTATATGCACCACACAAACAGTTCAAACATTTATGTGCGTGCCAGCTTTGTGTAAGTAAGGGGCCTGGAGGATTTGCTGATGGTGAGCCTCAACAAGGCGACAGCAGCCCGGCAAAGCCGGGCCGCACTCCCTCAAAGCACGCGGTGGTCATGGGGCTGGGCGAGGCCGTAGCAAGGCATTAGCAACAGGGGCGAAGCTTGCTTCGACACTGGCAGCGTAGCCTTGCGGAGTGCCTCACCCAGCTCCTGCACCGTAAAACACCGCAAGGCAAAATATCAAACCCGCTTGGCCTGCTCCACGGCATTGCCAATGTAGTTGGCAGGAGTTAGCTTGCGCAGTTCGGCCTTGGCCGCTTCCGGCATGTCCAGTGTATCTATGAATTCCTGCAGGGCTGCAGCACTGATGCCCTTGCCGCGGGTCAGGTCCTTGAGCTTTTCATAGGGGTTCTCGATGCCGTAGCGGCGCATCACGGTTTGCACCGGCTCGGCCAGTACTTCCCAGCAGTTGTCCAGATCGGCGGCCAGTGGCGCAGCGTTGACTTCCAGTTTGCCGATGCCTTTGAGGCTGGCTTCGTAGGCAATCACACTGTGGGCAAAGCCCACGCCCAGATTGCGCAGCACGGTGGAGTCGGTCAGGTCGCGCTGCCAGCGCGATACCGGCAGCTTGCAGGCCAGATGCTGGAAAATGGCGTTGGCAATGCCCAGGTTGCCTTCGGAGTTCTCGAAGTCGATCGGGTTGACCTTGTGCGGCATGGTGGACGAGCCGATTTCGCCGGCGACAGTCTTCTGCTTGAAGTAACCGAGGGAAATGTAGCCCCAGACATCGCGGTCAAAGTCGAGCAGGATGGTGTTGAAGCGGGCGATGGCATCGAACAGCTCGGCAATGTAGTCGTGCGGTTCGATCTGGGTGGTGTAGGGGTTGAAGGTCAGGCCCAGGTCGTCCTCGATGAACTCGCGTGCGTTGGCTTCCCAGTCGATACCGGGGTAGGCGGACAGGTGGGCGTTGTAGTTGCCCACGGCACCGTTGATCTTGCCCAGCAGCTCGACGCTTTCGATCTGCTTGATCTGGCGCTCCAGACGGTAGACCACGTTGGCCATTTCCTTGCCCAGCGTGGTGGGGGAGGCAGGCTGGCCGTGGGTACGCGACAGCATTGGCACTTCGGCCAGATCAACCGCCAGTTTGCGGATGCTGTCGGCAATCTGGCGCATCAGCGGCAGCAGCACACTGTCGCGGCCTTCACGCAGCATCAGCGCGTGGGACAGGTTGTTGATATCTTCGGAGGTGCAGGCAAAGTGGATAAACTCGCTAACCTTGGCCAGCTCGGGCAGCTTTTGTGCCTGTTCCTTGAGCAGGTATTCCACGGCTTTGACGTCGTGGTTGGTGGTACGCTCGAACTCTTTTACGCGCTCGGCGTGCTCGATTTTGAAGTCTTCGGCCAGCTCGTTAAGCAGGGCATTGGCTTCGGCAGAGAAAGGAGCCACTTCGCTGATCTGCTCGTGTTGCGCCAGACGCTGCAACCAGCGTACTTCCACATGCACGCGGTTACGGATCAGGCCGTATTCGCTAAAAATGTTGCGCAGGGAAACGGTGCGGCTGCCGTAGCGGCCATCGACGGGGGATACAGCGGTCAGGGCGGATAGTTGCATGAAGACTCTCTTTAACGGTAGCCAGAAAATAAATGCGGCAGATTATACACCAAAAACCGGCAGTGGCTGGCTATTGGCTGTTTGTTGATTCTTAAATGCTAGTAATATCAAATGGTTGTATGAGTTCGGATTGCTCGCCGGGAATTATGAGCGCCTCGGCCGGCCTGTTGCGGATTGTGTGTGGCGGGTTGATAGTCGGGTGATTGATTATGAATTTTACTCAAGATGGAGCTGAGGGCAATTCGTTTCCCCTTGCCGGCGGCGATGCATAGAATGCGCCGCTTTACAGAACAGCATGAAATCTGCGGAAAATTTCATAAGTATTTCTCATGTGCCGGAATGGCTCATGCGTTGCTCAAATTAAGCCAGGACACCCGATACGATGAGTACCCAGTTTACATTCGATATCAAAACGACCCGTTTTGACGAAAACTATCAGCCGGCCGCCAATACCCGTCTGACCACCAACTTTGCCAACCTGGCCCGGGGCGAGAGCCGCCAGCAAAACCTGCGCAACACCGTGGCCATGATTGATAACCGCTTCAACAACCTGGCGTGCTGGGACAACCCGGACAACAGCCGCTACGGGGTTGAGCTGGATATAGTGTCTGTGGAAGCCAGTATTGATTCGGAAAACATCACCTCCATCCCGCTGATCGAGGTGCTGAAGACCACTGTTGTCGACCGCAAGACGGACCGCCGTATCGAAGGCGTGGTAGGCAACAACTTTTCATCTTATGTCCGCGATTATGACTTCAGCGTGCTTTTGCTGGAATACAACAAGGGTAAAGCGGATTTCAGCGCCCCTGAGGGCTTTGGCGACCTGCACGGCAAAATTTTCCAGTGCTTTTTGCGCTCCGCGGCGTACCGGCAAAACTTCAGCAAGCAGCCCGTGATCTGCCTGAGTGTTTCCACCACCAAGGTGTACCGCCGTACCGACAATCATCATCCGGTACTGGGTGTTGAATACCGCCAGGACGAGTACTCGCTGACTGATGAGTATTTCGGCAAGATGGGCCTCAAGGTGCGCTACTTCATGCCTGCCAACAGCGTTGCGCCGCTGGCCTTTTATTTTTCTGGCGACCTGCTGAGCGATTACACCGACCTGGAGCTGATCAGCACCATTGCCACCATGGAGTCGTTCCAGAAAATTTACCGCCCCGAGATTTACAACGCCAACTCGGCAGCAGGCCAGACCTACCAGCCGAGTCTTGGTTATCAGGATTTCTCGCTGACCCGCATTGTCTATGACCGGGAAGAGCGTACCCGTCTGGCCATTGAGCAGGGCAAGTTTACCGAAGAGCACTTTATCAAGCCCTATCAGTCAGTGCTTGAACAGTGGGCTGCCGGTTATTCTCTCTAATTTTCCTGATGAACAAGGTTTTAAAATGAGCAAATTACTCCCTACCTCAACGGCCGGCAGTTTGCCCAAGCCTGCCTGGCTGGCAGAACCCGAGCAGCTCTGGTCCCCCTGGAAACTGGAAGGCGAAACGCTGGCCGAAGGCCGCCGGGACGCCCTGCTGGTGTCGTTGCAAGAGCAGCTGCAGGCCGGTATCGACATTGTCAGTGACGGCGAACAGACCCGTCAGCACTTTGTGACCACCTTTATCGAGCACCTGGATGGGGTGGACTTCGAGAAGCGCGAAACTGTACGCATCCGCAACCGTTACGATGCCAGCGTGCCCAGCGTAGTGGGTGCAGTCAGCCGCCAGAAACCGGTATTTGTCGAGGATGCAAAATTCTTGCGCCAGCACACCCGCCAGCCGATCAAGTGGGCGCTGCCTGGCCCCATGACCATGATCGACACCCTGTACGACGGCCACTATAAAAGCCGTGAAAAACTGGCCTGGGAATTTGCCAAAATCCTCAACCAGGAAGCCCGCGAGCTGGAAGCGGCAGGCGTTGACATTATCCAGTTTGACGAGCCGGCCTTTAACGTGTTTTTTGACGATGTGAACGCCTGGGGCGTGGCTGCGCTGGAGCGCGCTGTCGAGGGCCTGAAGTGCGAAACCGCTGTGCACATCTGTTATGGCTACGGCATCAAGGCCAATACCGACTGGAAAAAAACGCTGGGCTCGGAATGGCGTCAATACGAAGAAGCCTTCCCTAAACTGCAAAAATCCAGCATCGACATCATTTCGCTGGAGTGCCAGAACTCACGGGTGCCGATGGACCTGATCGAGCTGATCCGTGGCAAAAAAGTGATGGTGGGCGCCATTGACGTGGCTACCAACACCATTGAAACACCCGAGGAAGTGGCCGCCACCCTGCGCAAGGCGCTGCAGTTTGTCGATGCCGACAAGCTGTACCCTTCAACCAACTGCGGCATGGCACCGCTGGCACGCGGAGTGGCACGGGGCAAACTGCATGCGCTCAGTGCCGGTGCCGGGCTGGTTCGTAACGAATTGCTGGGCAAGTAAGAGCCAACAGGGGCGGCAACTGCCAGCACCGGCAGTTGCCGCCCCTTGTTGTTTATTCAGTATTTCCTGTGGTTTTACCGTCAGTTTCGGGAAGGGTCATGTCAGTTTCCAGCAGCACCATTGAACCGCTTTGCTTTCGCAAGGCGCTCGGGCATTACGCCTCCGGCATCACCGTGATCAGCTCGCGGGTTGATGATGAGCCGGTTGGCTTTACCTGCCAGTCATTTTATAGCGTGTCAATGAACCCGCCGCTGGTCTCGTTTAGCGTCATGTCCAGCTCGGGCTGTTATCCAAAAATCCGCCAGGCGGGCCGCTTTCTGGTCAATATCCTGTCTGCAGAGCAGGAACAACTCTCCAACCAGTTTGCCCGGCGTGGCACAGACAAATGGCAGGGCGTTGACTGGGAATTGTCGCCGCTGGGTAATCCGCTGATTGCCGGCAGCCTGCACTGGCTGGACTGTGAAATCCATGCCGTCCATCCGGCCGGTGACCACCTGATCGTGATCGGGGAGGTGAAAGCCTTTGGCGGACATGCAGGCGAACAGGACGAAGAAGCCAGTCAGCCGTTGCTGTATTTCAAGGGCGAATACCGCAACCTGGGTGTGCATGAGCTGTGCTAAGAGCTGGCTGTTTTACGACAGCCAGCTACGTTGTTAGGCCTGCGGTCTGGAGCGTCCAGGTTTGCTGCCGTTGTTGCGCGGCGGCAGACCGTTGTGCTGGGTCAGCACCTTGCCCTTACCGGGTCTGGCAGAGCTTGAGTTTTTGCGTCTTGGACTGCGGTAATCGGCGCTTTGCGGCTGTTTGGCCGGAATCAGGCAGCCGGGACCGTCGCCAATCAGGTCACGGCGGCCCATGCGCACCAGTGCCTCATGGAGCAACGGCCAGCTTTTCGGATCGTGGTAGCGCAAAAAGGCTTTGTGCAGGCGGCGCTGTTCGGGGCTTTTGCTGATGGGTACGCCTTCGCTTTTGTAGGTGACCTTCCGCAGCGGGTTTTTGCCGCTGTGATACATGGCGGTGGCGGTGGCCATGGGCGAGGGGTAAAACGCCTGCACCTGATCGGCGCGGAAGCCGTTTTTCTTCAGCCAAAGCGCCAGATTGAGCATGTCTTCATCGCTGGTGCCGGGGTGGGCGGCGATAAAGTAGGGAATCAGGTATTGCTCTTTGCCGGCTTCCTTGCTGAATTTTTCAAACAGCTTTTTGAAGCGGTCGTACGTGCCGATGCCCGGCTTCATCATGTGGTTGAGCGGGCCTTCTTCGGTGTGTTCGGGGGCGATTTTCAGGTAACCGCCGACATGGTGGGTGACCAGTTCCTTCACATACTCGGGCGACTCCACGGCCAGGTCATAGCGCACACCGGAGGCAATCAGCACCTTTTTTACGCCGTCCACTTCACGGGCTTTCTGGTATAGCTCGACCAGCGAACTGTGGTCGGTGTCCAGATTCTGGCAGATGCCGGGAAACACGCAGGACGGTTTGCGGCAGGCTTCTTCGATGTCTTTGCTTTTGCAGGCAAGGCGGTACATGTTGGCGGTGGGGCCGCCCAAGTCCGAAACCACGCCGGTAAAACCCGGCACCTTGTCGCGCATGGCTTCGATTTCTTGCAGGATCGACTCGTGCGAGCGGTTCTGGATGATGCGGCCTTCGTGCTCGGTAATCGAGCAGAAGGTGCAGCCGCCAAAGCAGCCGCGCATGATGTTGATCGAGAAGCGGATAGTTTCGTAAGCCGGAATACGCGCATCGCCGTATTTGGGATGCGGCACGCGGGCATAGGGCAGGCCGAATACATAGTCCATTTCTTCGGTGCTCAAGGGGGCGGGCGGCGGATTTAGCCACACGTCCTGACCTTCGTGGCGCTGCACCAGTGCGCGGGCGTTGCCGGGGTTGGTTTCCAGATGCAGCACGCGGTTGGCGTGGGCGTAGAGCACGGCATCGTTGCGAACCTTTTCAAACGAGGGCAGCCGGATCACGGTGCGCTCGCGGGGCGGTAGCGGAAACTCCAGAATTTCCAGTACCTGTACGCCATCATCGGCGGCCTGGGCGGCCTGTTGTTCGATGGCGCAGGCTTCGGCATCTTGCGTATTGACGTAAGGGTTGAGGATGCGATCAACCCGTCCCGGACGATCGACGCGGGTAGAGTCCAGTTCGAACCAGCCGTCCGGCACGTCACGGCGGATAAAGGCGGTACCGCGCAGATCGGTAATCTCGCTGACGCTTTCGCCCCAGCTCAGGCGGTGGGCGAGCTCGACAATGGCGCGTTCGGCGTTGCCGTAAATCAGCAGGTCGGCGGTGGTGTCCATCAGCAGCGAGCGGCGCACGCTGTCTTGCCAGTAGTCATAGTGAGCGATACGGCGCAGCGAGGCTTCGATGCCGCCGAGGATCACCGGCACGTCGGGATAGGCTTCCTTGCAGCGCTGGCTGTAGGGAATACTGGCGCGGTCGGGGCGCTTGCCGCCTTCGGCGCCGGCGGTATAGGCATCATCGCTGCGCACTTTGCGGTCGGCGGTGTAGCGGTTGATCATGGAGTCCATGTTGCCGGCCGCTACGCCAAAAAACAGGTTGGGCTTGCCCAGTTGCATAAAGTCGTCGGCGCTGCGCCAGTCGGGCTGGCTGATGATGCCGACGCGAAAGCCCTGGGCTTCCAGCACGCGGCCAATCACCGCCATGCCAAACGAGGGGTGATCCACATAGGCATCGCCGGTGACGATGATAATGTCGCAGCTATCCCAGCCGAGCGCGTCCATTTCTTCGCGGCTGGTGGGCAGGAAATCGGCAGGGCCGAAACACTCGGCCCAGAATTTTGGAAAGTCGTAAATAGGCTTGATGGCGCGCATGGAACCTGTACTTGGTAAGCAAAACAAGCGCGAATTGTAGCATGTGGCCAGCAGGGAAAAACGGTCTGGGTAGAACGAGGTTTCTTCATCCCTGACAGCGAACGCGCTTTGCCGCTATACTTCGCGCTTTTAAACTTGTGAGCGGAGCAGGGCGATGTCGGGCAATACCTTTGGCAAACTTTTTACCGTTACCA
>CAZVDA010000062.1:0-10652 GCA_964625365.1 uncultured Thiopseudomonas sp.
GGCTGAGTGAGCATAAAGTAATCCAGCAAAAAATTTCTGGAAACGGATATTTTCCGGAAGACTATTTTGAGACAGGTGACTTTGGGAGTGACGATCTTGCAGTAGCGTATATTAGTTCAGAGCGAAGAAAAGAAATTGAAGAAAAAGCAGTAAACTATGTGATAAAAAAACATGAAAAGGATGGCTATGCGATTAAGGATAGACAAAAAGATAACTGTGGTTATGACTTGCTAGCTACCAAGGGTTCTAAAAGGCTGGAACTGGAGGTTAAGGGCACTTCTTCCAAGCAACCCAGGTTTTTTATTTCGCGAAATGAGTACAGATACGCTAAAGAAAAAGATAACAAAAACTGGAGGCTTGTGCTTATTTACAATATTGATGATAAGCCGAAAGAAATGGTCATGACTGTAAAGGAAATGGAAGAAGTGTTTGATATGGATTCCTTGTGCTGGGAGTGTATCCGGAAGTAAATATTTTACTGAGAGAGGTTGCGCTCCTTGTGTTTTAATATGTAGTTAAATTGAGCGCAATCGTTGGGGTGTTCGAGGATTTAAAGATTGTCCAAACTCCCCAAACACTTCATCCAGATTGTCCAGCGCAAAACAGCGCTGTTCAATCTGGTAGTTTTTGCAGTTAAGTTGTTGCAGCAGGTGGCTGGTTTTGCTGTCCAGCAGGGCAGAGTTAAAGCGTTTTAACTGTCGTTTGACCTCAAGCACCAGCAGACGCTTTTCCAGGTCGTTGATGGCGACGATGTCGATTTCGTGCTCGCCCTTGCTGTCCCAGTAGGCACCTATGCGGTTGAACTGACCAGAGTCGGCGAGCAGAGTGCGAAACAAGTCTTCCAGCTGGTTGCCGGAGAAGGTGGCAAAGTCACGTTCCAGAATCTGGCGGATATAGCCAAAGTTGCCCAGCTCCACGGCGCTGCGGTTGCTGTGGATAAAGTGAAACCAAAAGCTCAGAAAGGGATCGTTCAGCCGGTAGCGCACATTGCGCGCGTTTTCTTTGGCGTGGATGGGGCGGTGCTTGCTGATCAGGGCAAATTCGTTTTCCAGGGTTTCCAGTGCCGGGCCTACGCCAAACTGTAAAAAGTTTTCGATACGGGCACGGCTGGTATGTCCTTGGGCGATAGCGGCCAGTACGTCGAAATAGGTGCGATGTTCGCTGCCAAAGTCTTCAACCAATCGGTGTAAACCTTCCTCGATGAGCGGGGACGAACTGTTGATCAACTTGCCAAAGGGATCTTCACCGGCCTGCACCAGCCATTCCAGGTATTTGGGAATGCCGCCGGATAGACACCACCACTGTAATAGACGTTCTGCGCTGTAATGGCCGTGATCTTGCAGCACTTGACGGACAAAATGTGGTGAGAGTGGCTGAATACGAAAGAAGTGGTCGTCGCGGTTAAGTAGTGGCTGCTTATCGCCTTTGAATAGTCGAGTCATCAGGCTGTAGAGCGAGCCGCAGCATATCCAGTGCAGCTGGCTTTGGCGTTTGTACCTGTCCCACAGGTTTTGCAGGTCGGAAAACAGGGCGGGGTTGACCCGCTCAATATCTTGGAATTCGTCCACCACCAGCGTTAGTGGCTGGCGGCTGCTGTAGTCAAACAGGAACTCGAAGATATCGCGCAGGCTGGCGGGCTGGAAAAACTTTACCCCCAGCTGTTGCCGCAGGATTTCGGCAAATTCGTCGACCAGTGCGGCTTCGCTTTTGCGGCTGATGAACAGGTAAAGAAAATTCTCCCCCAGGGGCGCAAAGGCTTCATAGAGCAGTCGTGTCTTGCCGACACGACGACGGCCAACAACCACTGAAAGCTGGCCTTTGCTGTGGCTGAGGTTGGCTGAAATTTCGCGTAGCCTGTTTAGCTCTGGTTGGCGGTTATAGAATTTTTCCATGCTAAAATTACCGTACCAAAAAATACTGTACAAAACTATACGTTAGTTTTTAGCGGAATGCCATGTGGCTCTTCTATACCCGCAAGTGCCGCCCGGTTGGTTGAATAGTCACAGGCTGGCAGGGGCATGAGCGCATTTTCAGTCCGTTAGCCGGGCGCTTAAATCCATGCTGTCATGCAGTATCCGCAACACTTCAACAGTGTGCGGCTGGACGATGCGAAAAACGATAAAGTGGCGGCCTTTGCGACCGTTACGGGCTATGTGCAATGCGTGAATGCCAGTGCCGAGGTCGTTGCGTTTTTTTGCACCAATAGCACTGGGGCCAGACTCCAATGCTTCCATCGCCAAGGCTATGGTTTCACTATAAATATCAGCTTGGCGAGTTCCGAAATTTTGAATAGTCCAGTGAACTATTTCTGTCAGGTCACGTAATGCACCTTCGGTTCGCTGTACGTTCCAGCGGGAACTCATGCGCTAATCTCTTGTTCAGCAGCAGCGATAATCCGGTTTGCTTCGGCGCGTAAATCATCGGCCATTTCTTTGGCAGACACATAACTGGTATAGCGGCCAGCTTCAATATCATCAATCCCTACCTGCACCGCTGCGCGTAGCGCCTCCAGTTTGGCGGCATATTCAGCACGGCGTTCTTCCACCAGACGCAAGCCTTCGCGCAGCACTTCGCTGGCGTTTTGGTATTCCCCGCTGCTTACCAGCTCCTCAATAAAAGCGGCCTGACGGTCGGTGATAACAACATTGCGTGTCGGCATGGCTACGACTCCTGTTTATGGCTCTGGATGTGCATTGGCAGTTTATGCCAATGGCCGGGCTTGAACAACCCGGGCCTTCAGGCTCATGCTCGACGCCAGCCTCGCCAGCCTCGCCAGCCTCGCCAGGCAGCACACAAGTGTCCTGTTGCAAAACCACCTGGCCCTGCACGCAGGCCATGCCGGTGATAGTATGGCCGCCTGTTTTTTTTCCTTATTTCAGGTGCCGTTGTGTCCATTCGCCAGCGTGTCCATCACTACCTTGGTGCCCGCCAGCAGCATCCGGCCTGGCGGCTGCTGGTGTCACCGCGTGCGCCTTTGATGCTGGGTTGTTTGACTGCCCTGTTTGAGACGCACAGCAAGGAAGGCAGCATTGCCGAGGCGGATGCCTTGCAGGCGCTCAGTCAGATGCTGCTGGATTTTGCCAACCAGGCCGAGTTTGCGGTGGATGTGGATAACCCGCAGCAGCAGGCGGGCCGCGAACTGCGAGAGTGGATCAAGCGCGGGCTGGTGATTGAGCGCGGCCACCGGCTGTATGAAACCGATGCGCTCAACCGGGCGGTGCAGTTTATTGACTCGCTGGATAACAGCTTTATGACCTCCACCGCTTCAAGGCTGTCGGTGGTGCAGGAACAAATTCATCAACTGGAAACCGGTCTGGATTCCAACCCGGCAAACCGGGCCAGCGAACTGCGTAGCCGTATAGCGCGGCTGGAGCAGGAGCTGGCCGATGTGGAAGCCGGCAAAATCGAGGTACTGGATGAGGCGCAGGCGGTTGAAGCCATCCGTGACCTTTATATGCTGGCTAGCGGCCTGAGTGCGGACTTTCGGCGGGTTGAGGATTCCTGGCGGGCGGCAGATCAGGCGTTGCGTCACAGCATGATCCGCGAAGGCGTGCACCGGGGCGATGTGGTGGATCAGTTGCTGGACGGTCAGGATGCCCTGCTGAATACCGCCGAAGGACGTGTGTTCAGCGGCTTTCTGCAGCAGCTGCGCCAAACCAGCGAGCTGGATCAGATGAGCCGCCGGGTGCGTACTATCCTGCAGCATCCGGCGGCAGCAAAAGCGCTCAACCGCAACCAGATGAACGATTTGCGCTGGCTGCGCATGAAGCTGACCGGCGAGAGCAAGCTGGTGATGCAGGCACGGGCGCGCAGCGAGCAGGATGTGCGCACTTTTATCAAGAGCGGTCTGGCTGCCGAGCATCACCGTGTGGGTGCTCTGCTTAATCAGGTGCTGGCCGAGGCGCTGGAGCTGGACTGGCAGCAAGCGAGCCTGCGGCGTAGCGAAGCTGCATTTCCGCCACTGGGCATGGCGCTGGGCAATGTGCCGCTGGCGCAGCGGCTACGTTACAAGGAGCCGGGCGACGATGCCGATACCACGCCCGACTTTAGCCCGACCGAAACGGCACTGGACCAACTGGATGACGAGTTCTGGAATGCCTTTGCCGGTCTGGACCGCGAGCAGATGATTGCCGACACCCTGGCTACGCTGGCGCAAGCCGGCAGGCCATTGAGACTGGCTGAACTGGCGGCGCAGCTGCCCATGACCTATGACCTGGAAACCCTGAGCCTGTGGATTGGCATGGCGCGCGAGGCTGGCGTTCCGCTGCGTGATGAAACCGAAACCCTGCAACTGACCGATGCCGACGGGCGCATCTGGGAATATCGTTTACCCCTGACCGAGCTGGACAGCCGGCAGCTGGATGGCATTGCCTGGGAGCTATAAAACATGAGCATTTTTGACCGGATAACCGCACGCCCGCAGCCGGCGGACGATGAACCGGACGCGGGCTTGCCAGCCAGGCTGCCAGAGGCAGATGAAAGCGCCCCGCGTACCGGCCAGCGACTGCGCGAGGCGTTACAGGCGTTGCTGGCCGACGGCATTCTGGAACAGGAGCGCAAGCCCAATCTGTACCGCACCGCCATGCTGGAGCAGCCGGCGCTGAATGTGTTGCTGGAGCCGCTGGATTTTGAAGCACGGGTGGATGAGGTGCGCGGGCTGGTGTTTTTGCAGGTACGCCGCGAGGAAGATGGCAGTCTGGAGGATGACTGGTCGCATCCGCTGGTGCGCCGTCAGCGCCTGACACTGGAGCAATCGCTGCTGCTGGCCATTTTGCGTCAGCATTTTGTCAACCACGAGCAGGATGCCGGTGTTGGCGATAGCAATGCATTGGTGGCGGTGGATGAACTGGTCAGCGGTTTGCACAGTTTTCTGGGTGACGGCGGCAGCGAGTCGCGGGCCCGTGAGCGGGTACTGACTTTGCTTAACCAGCTGAAAAGTCATGGTGTGGTCACAGATCCTGATGAGCACGGACGGGTGAAAATCCGTCCGGTAATTGCCCATCTGGCCAATCCGGAAAACCTGCAAGCCCTGCTGCAACAGTTGCGGGATCTACGCAAGAGTGAAGAGGAACCAGCATGATCCAGCCGCTATTTGACCCTTGCTACCGCTTGCAGCAACTGGAGGTTTACAACTGGGGTGGATTCTCCGGATATCACAGTGCGCAGGTGGATGTCGGTGGCACCGCCATTGTCGGCCCGACCGGCAGCGGCAAAACCACGCTGGTGGATGCGCTGATGACGCTGCTGGGTACCAATCCCAAATACAACCTGGCCTCCACCGGCGGCCATGAAAGCGATCGTGATCTGGTGTCCTATGTGCGCGGTGTGGCGGGGGCGGGGGATGGCAGCGGCGGTCAGTCGCATATTGCCCGCCCCGGTAAAACGCTGACCGGCATCTGTGCCACGCTGACCAATAGTGATGAGTGCGTGCGGCTGGCTGTGCTGCTGTGGATGGACGGCAGCAGTTCGGCGGCCAGTGATTTGCAGCGGGTCTGGATATTTGCCAAGGGCGCTGAACACAGTCTGCACCAATGGTTGTCGATGCATGCCGAAGGCGGTTTGCGCCAGTTGAAACAGCTGGGCAAGCACAGTGAAGGACTGTGGTTGTTTTCCAGCAAAAACAGCTATCTGGCCCGCGTACGCAGTCATTTTGAGGTGCGCGACAACGCCTTTAACCTGCTCAACCGTGCGGCAGGCCTGAAACAGCTCAACAGCATTGACGAAATTTTTCGCGAGCTAGTGCTGGATGACTGCGCCCAGTTTGAACGGGCGAAAGAGGTGGCCGACAGTTTTGATGACTTGACCGCCATCTATCAGGAAATCGAGCTCGCCCGGCGGCAAATTCGCACGCTGGAGCCGGTTCAGTTGTATTACCGTGCCCGTGTCGAGCTGCAAGCAGCCTGTGACGCCCAGGCACGGCTGGTGCAGCACTTCCCCGGCTGGTTTGCCGGACGCAGCGTCCAGCGCTGGCAGCTGGAGTGGCAGCGTTTGCAGGACAGCATGCAGGATGCTGAACGCAGGGTGGGCGAGGCCGAGCGCGTCCATGACGAGCAGGGCGCCCATGTTCAGCGGCTGTATGCCCAGTTTTTGCAGTTGGGCGGCAGCGATGTCCAGTCGTTGCAAGCGCTGATTCAGCGTACTGAAAAAGATCGCGACCGTTGCGAGAGCAATGCCCGCGACTATCAGCGTCTGGCCCGTGAGCTGGAGCTGGACGAGCGTCTGGAACAGGGCGTGCTGCAGGCCAACCAGGCCCGGCTAGAGCCGCTGCTACAGGGCTGGCAGCAAGCAATAGACGAGCAAAGCACACTGGCATTTAGCGCCGGGGTCAGCGAGCAGTGTCTAGCCGTCGACGCGCAGCAGGTGCAGGATGAACTGGACGAGGTGCGGCGCAATCCGGCCTCCAACATTGCCGCGCCGTTTTTGCAGTTTCGCCAGCAGCTGGCCGACGCGCTGGAGCTGGACGAGCAGAGCCTGCCCTTTGTCGCCGAGCTGGTGCAGGTCAGGGCGCAGGAACAGGACTGGCGGGGCGCTATCGAGCGGGCGATTGGCAGTCACCGGTTACGGGTGCTGGTGCCTGCCCGGCAGATGCAGCAGGCGCTGGCCTGGGTCAACGGGCGTGATAACCGCCTGCATGTGCGTTTGCTGGAGGTGCAGGCCGGTGCCGGTGCGGCGCAGCTGTTCGACGACAGCTTCGTGCACAAGCTGGAGTTCAAGCAACATGCGGCGCTGGCAACGGTGCAACAGCTGCTGGCAGGCATTGATCGGCACTGTGTGGACGATGTGGCCAGCCTGCGCCGCACCGAACACGCCATGACCCGCGAAGGCACCCTGTCGGGACGTGCCGGCTATTTCGACAAGCAGGACCAGAAGCGCCTGCAGCAGGACTGGCAAACCGGTTTTGACAACCGCGACCGTTTGCAGGCGCTGGAGCAGCAACTGGCCGAAGCACGGGCAGCGCAGCAAGACGCAGCGCAGGAGCGTCGGCGCTTGCAAGGGCTCAGCCAGCAACTGGAACAGCGTACCCGTCTGGCCGAACGCTTGCTGGAGCTGGAGTTCGCCCAGCTGGATGTCCATGGCCAGCAGCGCGAGCTGGAGGCTTACCGCCAGCAACTGGCCCAACTGACCGCGCCGGATTCCAGTCTGGATGCCGCCCGCCAGGCCCATGAACAGGCGCAGAAGCAACTCAGGCAGCTCGACCAGGCGAAAACACAGGCCAACAGGGAACTGGCCAGTTGCCAGACCTTGCTGCAACAGGCACAGAATCAGCTGGATGTGCTTAATGACAGGGTCGGCAGCCCGCTATCTGCCGACATAGTTCGCCTGTTTGCGGACTACGAGCCGCAACTGGCGGATTGCGCACTCAACCAGCTGCAACCGCTGGAGCGCCGGCTCGCCGAACAGCTGGCGCAGGCACAGACTGCGCTGAGCGGCAAACTGGCACGTAAAGATGTAGAGCTGGCCAAGGCGATGGAAAAAGCCAAAATCCAGAATCAGGGCGCGCTGGCCGACACCGGCACCGAACTGGAAGACGTACCGGTGTATCTGCAGCGCTTGCAGGTGCTGGTGGAAGAAGACCTGCCGGCCAAGCAGAAGCGGTTCCGCGAGTACCTCAACCGGTCTTCGGAAGATGGCGTGGTGCAGTTGCTTAGCGAAATCGACGATGAAGTCGAGCGCATCCGTGACCGGCTGGATGACGTGAATGCCACATTGCAACGGGTGGACTTTCAGCCGGGGCGTTATTTGCAGATTGTGGCGCACAACGTACAGCACGAAAGCCGCCGCACCCTGAGCACAGCCATGGAAGCGCTGCACCATGCCCGTTATGTGGAAGATGATGGTGAAGCCCATTACAAGGCACTCCACAACATTGTCACGTTGCTGCGCGATGCCGTGGAACGCCAGCGTACCCAGCCCGCCAAGGCCCTGCTGGACCCGCGCTTTCGGCTGGAATTCAAGGTGGCGGATATTTCGCGTCTCAGTGGCGAGGTAATTGAAACCCGTAGCGGTTCGCAGGGCGGCAGTGGCGGCGAGAAAGAAATCATTGCGTCCTACGTGCTGACCGCATCTTTGTCCTATGCGTTGTGTCCGGATGGCAGCCGTTTTCCGCTGTTTGCCAGCATCGTGCTCGACGAGGCGTTTTCGCGCAGCTCGCATGCGGTGGCCGGGCGCATTATTGATGCGCTGAGCGAGTTCGGCCTGCATCCGCTGTTTGTGACGCCCAACAAGGAAATGCGCCTGCTGCGCAATCACACCCGCTCGGCGATTATCGTGCACCGGCGCGGCAATGAATCGAGCCTGACCTGTCTGAGCTGGCAGGAACTGGACCAGCTGGCGCAGGCACGCCAGCGCACGGAACACACCCATGAAAACGCCGGATGAGCTGCGTCAGCAGCTGCGCAAGCAATGGCACAACAACCGGCTTAGAACGCAGCGGCTGCTCAGTGCCGGGGCATGGCCGCTGGTACTGCCCATCGGCAAGCCGGCTACCCGCCAGGTGCTTGAACAGGCGGAACAGGTGCAGGCCCACATCCGCAGCTGGAAAACGGTCGGGCAGGGCGAAGTCGAGTGGGTCGAGCAAGGCTATCGGGGCCTGTCTGCACCCATAGCGGTGCCGGTGCGCTGGCATCTGCGCGGCCCCAGCGAGTGGGTGGCGGCCTGTCGTGATGCGCAAATCAGCGTCGAATTTTCCGCGCTGGAACAGCTGGCTGTCGCCGGAACAGAGGATATGTGCGAGCTGCTGGTGCGCGAGCGTAGCCTGTGGCGGGACAAACCGCTGGCCGAGGTGCAAAGGGCCATTGAGCTGGCCGGGCAACTGGAACCGGGCTGTGCCGACGGCAAGCCACTGCGCCTGCTGGCCGGCCATGGCGTGGACACCAAGTTTTTCGAACGCCACACCTATTTACTGTGCCGGCTGCTGGATACCCGCTTTGACGGCTCAGTGAGCGGGCAGGGGTTGACGGCTTTTCTTGGCGCGCAGGCAGAAAAGGATCACTGGTTACTGGTCAAGCCGCTATGCGCGGGCCTGCTGCCTTTTGCCCGCCTGCGGTTGACCGATAGCGAACTGATGCACAGGCCGTTGCCGGCCAGTCGCCTGTTGCTGGTGGAGAACGAGCGTTGCGAGCACCTGTTGCCGCCACTGGATGACTGCATTGCCATTCTGGGTGCCGGCTCCAACCTGGCCTGGCTGGCAGGCACGGCTTTGGACGGCAAGCAACTGTATTACTGGGGCGATCTGGACACCTGGGGGCTGACTCTACTGGGGCGTGCCCGCGAGCTGCGCCCGGATGTGCAGGCGCTGCTGATGACGCAAGAGGTATTTGACTGTTATCAGGCGTTCGCCGTGCCCGAGCCACACCCCGCAGCCGAAGAGCCGCATCCGGCTTTGACTGCCCCGGAAGCGGCTTTATACAGATACCTGCAGCGGGCTGAACGTGGCCGGCTGGAGCAGGAGTTTATTCCGCCGGACCAGGTTTGCCGGGCACTACAGCATCTGGAATGATGCCTTGTGCCCATGCCTGCTTCTGTCCCTGCATTTGTCGCCAGACCGGCGGCAGTATAAAATGGTCAACTTTAATCGAACCCAAGGACCTTGCCATGACCTACGTAACTCCCGATCTGTGTGATGCCTATCCTGATGTGGCGGTGGTTGAGCCCATGTTTGCCAACTTTGGAGGACGCGATTCCTTTGGCGGCGAGATTGTTACCGTCAAGTGCTTTGAGGACAACTCGGTGGTCAAGGCCCAGGTGGCCCAGCCAGGCAAGGGCAAGGTGATGGTGGTCGATGGTGGCGGTTCGCTGCGCCGTGCGCTGCTGGGCGACATGCTGGCGGCTCAGGCTGCCAAAAATGGCTGGGAAGGCATTATTGTTTACGGCTGTGTGCGCGATGTGGATGTGCTGGCAGAAACTGCGTTGGGCATTCAGGCGCTGGCCAGCCATCCGATGAAAACCGACAAGCGCGACATTGGCGACCTCAACGTGGTCGTGACCTTTGGCGGTGTTACCTTCCGGCCTGGCGAGTATGTATATGCCGACAATAACGGCATCATCGTTGCGCCCCATGCCTTGAAGATGCCCGAGTAACGGCATATGCACGCCTTGCAGCCGGATTTCCGGCCAGGACAGGACCATGGATAACGATCCATTCGAGCAGTCCCTGCGCGAACTGTTGCAGGAGCCGGCCGCACGCGGACAGCCCGAGCGGGTACTGGAGCGGGTTCTGAAAACCGCCAACCGCCAGACGGGGGCCGGCGCCCTGTTGCGGCTGGCCGGCCGCGGGCTGGAGTCCGCCTTATTGGGACTGGAAGGTGCGTCGGCGCACTGGCGGCCGGTTTCCCGGCTTTCCCGTAAAACACACGCGACTGATACATAACAAGGCACGTTAATCATGCAGCTTGATTCCTGGACACAGAGCCTGGTTGGTGCGATGAGCACCCTGTGGCAAAAAATTGCCGCTTTCATTCCCAACCTGATCGGTGCGCTGATGGTGGTTATCGTCGGCTTTGTGATTGCCCGGCTGATGGACACGCTATTGTCCAAGCTGCTGGCCAAACTTGGCCTGGACCGCCTGATTCAGGGTACGGGTGTCAACAAGCTGCTGGCGCGTGTCGGCATCAAGGTGCCGACTTCATTCCTGATCGGCAAAATCGTGTACT